>NZ_AP023212.1:2200000-2297889 GCF_016593255.1 Hydrogenimonas urashimensis
ACGGATCAACCACTATTTTACGCTTAAAGCACTGACCAGCGCGGTGACAGGGATTTGGATCGTCGCGGTGCTCTACTGGTTCGATATTCCCTATCCGCTTTTATGGGGCATCGGAGGTTTTATCCTGAACTTCATACCGGTCATCGGATCGATCATCGCGGCGATTCCACCTGTTTTGCTGGCGCTGGCGACCCACGGTTTTTCCGATGCTTTCTGGGTCGCGGGGTGGTTTCTTGTCATCAACATCGCCATCGGCAATCTGCTCGAGCCCCGCATCATGGGAAAAGGGCTCGAACTTTCGGAACTGGTCGTTTTTCTTTCGCTGGTCTTCTGGGGATGGGTTTTCGGAAAAGTGGGTATGCTGCTGGCCGTTCCGCTTACGATGGTGGTCAAATTCGCCCTTGAGACGAACGAATCGACACGATGGATCGCGATCATGCTCTCGGACACCGCGACAACTGCCGGTAAAAGGATGGTGAAATGAAAAAAATCCTTGGTATGGTTTTGGTATGTGCAGTGCTCCTGGCCTCGAATCTGCGGGAGGGGATTGAACGGTTCGAAAAAGGAGATTTCGCCCAAGCCCAGAAGATTTTCATTCCGTTGGCGAAAGCGGGCGATACCGAAGCGGCGTTTTACGTGGGGATGCTCTATTTTACCGGCGAAGGGGGAGAAAAGAACCTGCAAGAGGCCGGCAACTGGTTCGAACGTGTCATGAGAGAGCGCGATCCCAATGTGAAAGAGAAGGTTTTCAAAGGCATCAGCAAAGAGTATGACAGGGCGCTCTACTGGTTCAGGAAAATTGCCCAAAGCGGCCATGTCAAGGCGCAATTCTACCTTGGCGTCATGTACGCGGCGGGACGGGATATCGATGTGGATTACAAAGAGTCGGCCCACTGGTTCAAAAAAGCGGCCCTGCAGGGGGACGAACTGGCACAGCTCAATATCGCAATGGACTACATCAACGGCCTAGGTGTCGGCAAAGATGTGAAAAAAGGGATGGCCTGGCTCGAAAAAGCGGCAAGGCAGGGGAATGTCAAAGCCCAGAACTATCTGGGGTATCTTTTTGCAAGCGGTGAATCGGTGTCCCAGAATTACGAAAAAGCGCGATACTGGTATCTGAAAGCGGCCAAACAGAACTATGCGACCGCCCAGTACAACCTCGCTCTGATGTACTGTCTTGCCAAAGGTGTCCAGAGAGATCTGAAGCAGTGTGCCTACTGGACGAAGCAAGCCTATGAAAACGGGTTAAAAAAAGAGTCATCGCTGCTTTGGGAGAAATATCGGCTCTGGAAGTACCAATAGGGCGGATTCTTTTTGTATCAGCGTCGATGCCGGTTGAGGGAGAAAACAGGTAGCAGATAACGTGTAGATGATGAATCGAAGCCTGAGAGAATGGTGCGGCTGAGAGGACTTGAACCTCCACGGGCTAATGCCCACTAGAACCTGAATCTAGCGCGTCTACCAATTCCGCCACAGCCGCGTCGAATTGGAATGCAAGTATACAAAAGCATACTTAAATAAAAGTTTAAATAAAATAATCACATTGAATATCTGCAAGGAATGAGCATGCTTTTGATTCGTACAACCGATAAAAATTTTGACGAGAAATTCGAAGAACTGCTGGGCAGGGGAGCGATGGATATGGAGCATGTTGCCTCCATCGTCTCCGGCATCATCCGAGAGATTCGTACCGAAGGCAATGAAGCCCTGAAGCGGCACATTGAAAAATTCGACCGCTGGCAAGTGAAAAAAGAATCCGATCTGATGGTCGACCCGCTGGCGATGAAAAAGGCTTACGAAGCTCTGGATGACGAACTTCGCGATGCTCTTCATCTGGCTTTTGAGCGTATCAGAAGCTATCATGAGAAGCAGATGCCCAAAAGTTGGATCGATTTCGACGAGGCGGGCAACACCCTGGGGCAGAAGGTGACACCGGTGGATAGGGCGGGACTATATATTCCCGGCGGCAAAGCGGCGTATCCGAGTTCGCTTTTGATGAATGCCATTCCCGCCATCGTGGCGGGAGTCGGAGAGATTGTCGTGGCGACACCGACACCGGAGAATGAGATCAACCACCTGGTTCTGGCCGCCGCCCATCTGTGCGGTATAAAGAAGATGTTCAAAATGGGCGGGGCGAGTGCGATCGCGGCGATGGCCTACGGAACCGAAACCGTTCCGAAAGTCGATGTCATCACGGGCCCCGGCAACATATTCGTCGCGACGGCGAAGAAGCTGGTGTACGGGGATGTCAACATCGATATGATTGCCGGACCCAGCGAAATCGGCATTCTTGCCGACGGCACGGCGATTCCCGAGTATCTGGCGATCGATCTGCTCTCCCAGGCGGAGCACGACGAAATGGCCAGTTCCATTCTCGTTACCCCCGATGCCGAGCTGGCCGAAACGGTTAGAGAAACCCTCTATCTGGAACTGGGAAAACTGGAACGGGAGCTTATCGCCAGAAAATCGATCGAGGAGCGGGGTGCCATCATCGTAACCGAAACGATGGAAGAGGCGATCGGGCTGATGAACCGCATCGCCCCCGAACATCTGGAGGTGATGACGGCCAACCCGTTCGACATTCTGCCGAAAATAAGACATGCGGGTGCCATCTTCATGGGACATTTTACGCCCGAACCGATCGGAGACTACATCGCAGGTCCCAACCATACCCTGCCCACCGGCGGCACCGCGAAATTCTACTCGCCACTCAATGTCGAGAATTTCCTGAAAAAATCCTCGATCATCGCCATGAGCGAGGAGGGAATCAACGCCATTGGCGAAGCGTGCGCACTGCTGGCCCGAACCGAAGGACTCACGGCCCATGAGAAATCGGTTCTTGTGCGCTTGAAGTAGAAAACGGTCAACGAGACTGAGTGCTACTGTTTGAGTTTTTTGAAGATTTTTCTTTCAAGGCTCGAAATGGCGATGTTCTCCAGTTCGCCGTAATCGAGCCATTCTCCTTCGATCTGTTCCGTGTCTGCCGATATGTAAATCTCCGCGATGCGGCGAAAATGGGAGTAGTCGTGCACAATTTCCGCTATTTTTTCACTTTTGGGTGGTGGGGATTCGACGGAAGGAAGTTCCCACAGGCCGCCTAGCATATCCCCTTCGCGTTTTCGCATCAGTATCTTTCCCTCTTTTTCTATCCAGAGATAGGCCTGATGGTGCAAAGGTCTCGTTTTTTTTCTTGCCGGTTGCGGGTAATGGAGGGGCTTTTCCCTGCCCAGGCATCGGGAAGCCAGTGGGCAGAGGTCGCATCGGGGAGCTTTGGGGAGGCAGACCGTGGCGCCGATATCCATCATCGCCTGATTGTAAATGTAAGGGTTTTCGCAATCGAGCAGCTTTTCGGCAAGCGTCCACAGCCTCTTCTCTTTTCGCTCTTTTTCGGCGAAAAAACGGTGCAGAACACGCTTGACATTGGCATCGAGAACGGCGACGGGGAGGTGGGTGCTGAAGGCAGCGATGGCATGGGCCGTGCTTTTGCCGATACCCGGAAGTTTCACGAGCTCAGCAGGATCGGTGGGCAATCGGGGAGCCGAGACCTGCGCCGTCTGATGAATGTAGCGTGCGCGCCGGTAGTACCCCAGTCCCTGCCAGGCAAGAAGAAGATCGTCGACAGAGGCTTCCTTGATGCTCTGCAGCGTGGGAAAACGCTCAATAAAAGGGAAGAAAAAACGCTTCAAAACCGTTTTGACCTGCGTCTGCTGAAGCATCATTTCACTGATATAGATGAGATAGGGATCGTCGGTCTGCCGCCATGGAAGATCGTGTCGGCCGTGGATGCCGTACCATTTTCCTATTGCGGCGTGAATATCGCTATAATTCATGAAGCGATTATACCATCCGAATCGATTATCGGTCGCAGGAAAGGAACGGTTGTTTGAAACAGTGGAATTACAGATACACAGACAGAGAGTCGTTTGAGGCCTACATCAAAGAAAAAGGAGTTGAAAAAAGCGATTCTTTGCTGATTCAAATCACCACGGGAGAAGCGGATGCCGAACGCGTCGATACGATTCGCGACGAGATCCTGCGGGTGCTCCCCTTTGCGGTTATCATCGGCATGGGAAGCGCATTGCAGCTATGCGAGGGCGATTTTTCCCTCAAAGAAACGGTGCTGACGCTGACTCTGTTTGAAAAGAGCCATCTGTCCGAATGGAGTTTTGTGCTCCCTCCCGATGAAGAGTGTGATGCCGACAGAGTGGCACAATTGCTCGCTTCGCATGTCACCGATGATACGAAGGGGATTCTTCTTTTTACCAACGCGGTCTCTGCGGATATCGAAAGCCTTTTCATCGCGTGCCGCTCCTATATCTCCATACCTGTTTTCGGCGGTCTCGCCAGCTCCTTTGATCCGGACAACCCCTCCCCGTTCGTCATCTCCACGGAGAAGGTCTTTTGTGAAGATGCGGCGGTTGCCGTTCTTTTGAAAGGGGAGGCACTTTCTATCCATTTCAGTCGACTCTTCGCATGGGAGTCCATTGGAAAAGAGTTTACGGTGACACGGGCAGAAGGGCGCAGACTCTACGAACTTGATGGCAAGAACATCATGGATGTCTATTCGAAATATTTCGGCCCTCTGACGAGAGAGAGGCTTCTGTATCTCTCTTTGGCCCACCCCTTTATCCGCCATTCGAAGGAGTTCGGCGAAGTTTCCAGGGTTTTGCTCCAGTATGACGGTGAGTGCGGCATCTATACGGGCAGGTTCGAAGAGGGGGAGAAGGTTCAAATCGGTTTTGGCAACTACAAAAAGATGGTCGACTGCACGGATCGAAGCCGGGAGCTTTTCAGCCAGATACCCATGGAAGCTTTCTGGGGATTTGCCTGTATCTCCTATATGCGGGGTTATACCGATCTTCTGAAAAAATCTCTGCTTCCCTACCGAAAAAATTTCCCGTCGATCCACTTTGCCATCACTTTCGGGGAGTTTGGATGGATCGATGGGATCAATTCGTTCATGAACAATACCATCGTCAGGGTCTCACTCAGCGAAGATCCCGAAGCACGCTTCGTCATTGAGGATGTGGATATTGACCTGGATGAAAAGGACAGGCTGCTTGAGACGCTCTCTACGCTGGTGACATCGAGCAGCCGTGAAATCATCGAATTGAACCGCTATCTGGAAGAGGAGGTAAAAAAACGGACACAGGAACTGGCGGATCTCAACGCTTCGCTGGCTAGGCGCATTGAACAGGAGGTTCAGCGAAACCGTGAGAAGGACAAGATGCTCTATCACCAGTCCAAACTGGCGGCGATGGGGGAGATGATCAACAATATCGCCCACCAGTGGCGCCAGCCTCTCAATATCATCGCGCTGGTGATGCAGGATCTTTCACTCAAATCGAAGTTGGGAAATCTCACGCCGGAGATGGTTGTACTGGCGGAAAAAAAGATCAACGACACACTCAAGTATCTCTCCGATACGATTGACGATTTTCGAAGTTTCGCTTCGGAAAGAGAAGAGTCCTCGCGACCGGGACGGTTTGAAGCGGGAAAGATGATAAAAGATGCCATACGGCTTATTTCGGTCGTTTTGGAGGATGTCCATATCCGGCTCAGGTTGGAACTTCCCGAAATCGATTGCGAAGTGAACGGTCGGGCAAACGATCTCAAGCAGGTGATTTTGAATCTTGTCTACAACGCCATCGATATTCTAAAAGAGAGAGAAATCGAAAATCCGGAAATCACCATCGGCATGCGGTGTGACGGAAAAGTGATCCTTTATGTCCATGACAACGGGGGAGGCATCGAAAAAGAGTTGCTCGACAAGATTTTCGAACCCTATTTCACGACGAAATACCAATCAAGAGGGAGCGGACTGGGTCTTTATATGTCCAAAATGATCGTCGAAAAACGCTTTAAAGGAGAGATCGAAGTGAAAAACTGTCCTGAAGGCGCCTGTTTCGAGATCAAAATACCGGTAGCGGCGGTCGTCGCATGAAACAGTGGGCCCACGATTATGTCGACAAAGCGGGATTGGCGAAATTTGTCGCCGAGGAGGGCATCGGTTCTTACGATGTTCTGCTCGTGCAGGTCAACACGAGCGCGGTCGATCCCCAGCACATTGAAGAGGTCCGTTCTGCCATTACCCAGGTTCTGCCCAATGCCGTGATCGCCGGGGCGAGCAGCATGCTGCAGTTTGCCAGATCGAAACTGATGAAGCATCATATCGTTCTGGGTATCACGGCGTTTGAAAAAAGCAGACTGACACTTTTTGAATATATTTTCCCCACCCGGAAAGAGTGTGACTACACGGCTGTTGTTAGGAATCTGGAGGGGCTGCTGCAGGAGGATACCAAAGGGATACTGCTGCTGACCAATACCATCCATTTCGATATCGAAGCGCTGATAAAAGAGAGCAACAGATTTTTTCCGCACATTCCCATATTCGGGGGGATCTCATCAAGCGATGAACCCTTCGACAATTTCATCATTTTCACACAGAACCGGATTTTTTCGGAAGAGGGGATTGTTGCCGTTTTGATGCACGGAAGCGCCCTTGATGTCTCGTGCAACTATTTTTTCGACTGGGAACCGATTGGACGGGAGTTTACGGTTACCCGTGCGGATGGACGGTATCTTTATGAACTGGACGGAGAGCGCATCATCGATGTCTATGAAAAATATTTCGGTCCGTTGGATACGAAAAAGCTCCTCAAGCTCGCTTTGGCCCATCCTCTTATCAAATACTCCAAAGAGTTCGGTCCCGTAGCCAGGGCACTTCTGGAAATCGACAACGAAAAAGGTCTCTTTACGGGCAAGTTTGTCGAAGGCGAAAAGGTTCAGATAGGCTTTGGCCATTACAAACGGATGATGAGCCGGTACGAAATCATTCCGGAAGTCTATCGGGATGTTCCTTCCCAGGCGCTCTGGTTTTATATATGCATCTCCTATCAGTACGGATATCTCGGGATTTTGAATGCATCCTCAACGTTCTACAAAGAGTGGGAAAAGATCTATGCGCTTTTGACTTTCGGGGAGTTCAGCCACAAAGCGGAACGGAACCGTTTTCTCAATTTCACGCTGACTAGAGTGGCATTGAGCGAGGAGAGCGACGCGAGAATCAAACTCAATCTGACGGAGGTCAAACACGATCCGAGGGATGAACTTCTAGCGACACTCTCGACACTGGTCGCTTCGAGCAGCAGTGAGATCATGGATCTCAACAGACATCTGGAAAAGGAGGTGGAAAAGCGGACAAAGGAGCTGGCCGAACTCAACGCCTCTTTGGAGAAGCGCATCGAACAGGAGGTTCAGCGAAACCGCGAGAAGGACAAGATGCTCTATCACCAGTCCAAACTGGCGGCGATGGGAGAGATGATCAACAATATCGCCCACCAGTGGCGCCAGCCTCTCAATATCATCGCGCTGGTGATGCAGGATCTCTCCCTGAAGGCGCACATCGGCCATCTCTCCCCGTCGGCAATTGCCGTCGCCGAAAAGAAGATCAACGACACACTCAAATATCTCTCCGATACGATCGACGATTTTCGAAGTTTCGCTTCCGGCGGAGAGGCCTATACCCACCCGGGGACACTGGAGGTGTGCAAAACGGTGCGCGAAACCGTGCGACTGGTTTCGATCGTTCTCGAGGATGAAAAGATCGGTCTCAAACTCTCCCTGCAGGAAAAAGAGGTTGTCGTGAAGGGAAACCCCAACGATCTGAAACAGGTGCTTTTGAATCTCGTCTACAATGCCATCGACGTTCTCAAAGAACGACAGATAGAGGAGCCGGTCATCAAAATCGAGGTGAAAACCATCAAAAACAGGGTGGCGATCGTCGTGCGTGACAATGGCGGGGGGATCGATCCCCGGATCATCGACAAGATTTTCGAACCCTATTTCACGACAAAATACAAAGCTCGGGGCACGGGACTGGGGCTTTACATGTCAAAAATGATCGTTGAAAAACGTCTGGGAGGAAAAATCAGCGCCCGCAACACACGAAGCGGGGCTGCATTCTGGATGGAGTTGCCGATCAGGGCTTGATGTTGTAGAACGATTTCAGCGCGCGGATGATCATCGCGTTTTTGGAGATGCGCTCGGTTTTCGCATCGCTGTGGACGCGATCGTAAAGGTCCATCGGAAGCGTGATCGAGAAGGTCTTCGTTTCGATCTTTTTGCGTTTGGCGATTGTTTGGTTGATGTTTTTAAGCAGATCGATGATCTTGTTGGAGTCGATCGGCTTTTGTATGAAACTGTCGACGCCGATCTTGATCGCTTCGGAGATCTTGCTCATATCGTTGCTGGCCGAAATGATCACGATGATCTGATCCGGATTGATTTCACGGATTTTCCTCGCAAGTTCCAACCCGTCCATGCCAGGCAGTATAATGTCGATGAAAATGACGTCGGGTTTTTTCTTTTTGTAAATTTCCAGAGCCTCTTCCGCGTTCATTGCGGAATCGACCGAATTGAAGAAATTTCCGAAGGTTGAAACCATCAATTCGTTCGCCTCTTTCTCGTCTTCTACCACCAATGCATTCAGTTTTTTGGTTTCGTTGGCGATTTTGATAATGTCGTTGTCGATCATGTTGTTTCTCCTTGTGGTTGTTTTTTTGGAAGTATAACAGCAAAGAACAAAAAGAAAATTTAACATCATGAATTATGTTTGTCACAGAAATGTCACAGAAAATCAATGAATGAAGTTTGAAATGTAAAGTGCTGTATCCTGGGTTTTGGATGGAGGGGCGTGAAAAAAACGCCAACGTCGGGCGAAGCGGGTGGATATTTTTGATATGGAAATTTAGGGAAATTGTGTTTCGCAGTTATGGCGCGGTGGACGGGACTCGAACCCGCGACCTCCGCCGTGACAGGGCGGCATTCTAACCAACTGAACTACCACCGCACCGATAATATAAAATAAGGAAGAAAAGTGGTGGTCGCTAGTGGACTCGAACCACTGGCATCCACCTTGTAAGGGTGGCGCTCTACCAACTGAGCTAAGCGACCGTGAAATGTATGGCGACCCCTAGAGGATTTGAACCTCTGTGTCCACCTTGAAAAGATGGCATCCTTGGCCACTAGATGAAGGGGTCTTTTCGACCCTTACAACACAAGTGGTGACCCGTGTTGGATTCGAACCAACGGCCCATTCCTTAAAAGGGAATTGCTCTACCAGCTGAGCTAACGGGTCATTTTCGCTGCATTCAGATGCAAACGTGAGCGAAATTATAGAGAAAAAGATTGCCGATGTCAAGAGAAAAAGGCGCTATCTCTCAAAAAGATCCTCCGAGGCGACCTGTATAAGCAATTTGTAGGCATAGAGCATACTCTGTTTCTGGATATAGTTGCGGTCGCCGTCGAAGAGGAGCTTTTCCACCACGGTATGGGAGTCGCTTTTAGCCCCGATGTAGACGGTTCCCACCGGTTTTTGGGGCGTTCCACCGCCCGGCCCCGCGATACCGCTGACGGCCAGTGCGTAGTCGGCGTGAGCGATCTCTTTTGCACCTGCTAGCATCTGTTCCACGCACTGCTCGCTGACGGCGCCGTAGGTTTCAAGTGCCTCCTTTTCGACTCCGAGCCATCCTGCTTTGAGTGTATTGGAGTAGGTGACGAGCGACCCTCTGAATATGGTGGAAGAACCCGGTTCGCTCGTCAGCTGCGCCGCGATCAGACCGCCCGTGCAGCTCTCGGCGAACGTCACCGTTTTGCCACGCTGGGAGAGCCGGTGGATGAGGTAGGCGAATATGTTTGTCGTCTCGATGACCCTGCCTTTGAGAAGCTGGTTGACGCTTTTGAGAAAATTTCCAAGCTGGCCATATCTTTTGCTGGTGCATTCGACCTGCTGCCATCCCGGTGTCAGTGTTGTCACCACGATATCGATCTCCTGGGTTCTGGCGAGAGGTTCAATAAGGACGGTGGCGCTCTCTTCATCCATGTTGAAGATATGGAGGGTTCCCTCCTTTTCACGGTGCTCCACAAGAAACATCGGCAGTGCCTCACCGGGTTCTGCCATCGTGACGTTGATGGTGCATCCGCCGTATTGGACCAGAAAACTGTTGTCGTCGTAGATTTCGCTTTTGGAAGGAATCAGCATACTCTCTTTGAGTATGAGTGTGTCGTCGATCATTGTGGCGAGCAGCTTGCTGACGGGTGTGAAAGCGTTTTTGTTGGTAATAAGGATCAGGTTTCCGCCTCTATCGATCTGCTGCTGCAGAAGCGTGACGATATCGCTGCTCGTTTCGGGTATTTTCGTGATCTGCTCCAGAAAGCCAAGATGTTCCAGATCTCGTTCGATGTATTCCATGAAAGGGGGATTGAGATAGAGGTTCTGTCCGATGATGACGACACGGTTTTTCATAGGGTCCGATCTCTCCTTCTGCCTGCCTGTTTGGCTCTATTATATCGAAATCAGCACATTTTAATTCCCTATTCAATATAATAATCCAATTTTTATCCGGAGCGATGAATGGACTACAAGTCGACGTTGAATCTTCCCAAGACAGATTTTCCGATGCGGGGAAATCTTCCCCAGAACGAACCCAAACGCTACAGCCGCTGGTTTGCGCAGAAGGTCTATGACCGTATGAAAGCCAATCGGGAGGGGGCGGAGCTCTTTACCCTGCACGACGGCCCTCCCTACGCCAACGGTAAAATCCATATCGGCCATGCCCTGAACAAGATACTTAAGGATATCATCGTCAAGGACAACTACTTCCAGGGACGGGCGGTCCGTTTCACGCCCGGTTGGGACTGTCACGGACTCCCGATCGAACAGCAGGTCGAAAAGAAATTGGGAAAAGCAAAAAAAGAGCAGCTTCCAAAGACGAAAATCCGCCAGCTTTGCCGTGAGCACGCCGCGAAATTCGTGGAGGTGCAGAAAGAGGGGTTCAAGGCGCTCGGTGTTATCGCCGACTGGGAGAGACCCTACATCACGATGGATTACCGCTTCGAAGCCAACATCTACCGGACCCTATGCCATGTGGCGGCCAAAGGGCTTCTTGTGGAGCGCAACAAACCGGTCTACTGGAGCTGGGCGGAGCGGACCGCCCTGGCGGAAGCGGAAGTGGAGTACGAAGAGAAAGAGGACTACTCCATCTACGTGGCCTTCGAACTGGGCGACAAAGCCAAGCAGAAGCTCGGTCATCCGGAGGCGGCGGCGCTGGTCATCTGGACCACCACACCGTGGACACTCCCTGCCAATGTCGGCATCAGCCTCCATCCGGAGGAGATGTACGTATTGACGAAAGACGGCTACATCGTCGCCGAAAAACTTTTCGACAATCTGGCCGAAAGCGGTGTCGTCGAAGGACCTGTCGAAATGCGCATTCCGGCACGTGACCTCGAAGGGATGATCGCCATCAACCCGCTCAACGGACGCCCTTCCCGTATCGTGCTGGGAGAGCATGTTCTGATGGACAACGGTACCGGTGCGGTACACACGGCACCGGGGCATGGTGAGGAGGATTATCGTGTCGGTCTGGTAAGCGATCTGGATGTTGTCATGCCGGTTGATGAAGAGGGAAAATATGACGAGACTGTCGTGCGTCTTGGTCTGCTGCCTGAGCCCGAAAAGTTCGTGGGGATGCACATTTTCGAAGCCAACGAAGCGATCATCGGACTGCTGGGAAAAGCGGTGCTGAAAGTCGAAAAATTCACCCACAGCTATCCCCACTGCTGGCGCAGCCACACGCCTCTCATTTTCCGTGCCACAAAGCAGTGGTTCATCAGTGTTGACGGGACACCCGAAGGTGCCGAAAAGAGTCTGCGCGAAATCGCCCTCGAAGAGATAGGGCGCACATCCTTCTACCCGGAGTGGGGGCGCAACCGCCTGACCTCCATGGTGGAAGGGCGGCCAGACTGGTGTATCAGCCGTCAGCGCGACTGGGGCGTACCCATCGCCTTTTTCCGCAACAAGAAGACGGGTGAAGTGATCCTGGACGAAAAAGTCCTCAATTTCGTCGCGATGATTTTCGAAATGAAGGGGTGCGACGCCTGGTATGAGATGCCGATCGAAGAGCTGCTCTATCCCGGCAGCGGTTACGACCCGAAAGATCTTGAAAAGGTGATGGATATTCTCGATGTCTGGTTCGACAGCGGCTCCACCTGGTACGCCGTCCTCAAATCGCGCAACTACGACGCCGGAAAATTCCCGGCCGATCTCTACCTCGAGGGAAGCGACCAGCACAGAGGATGGTTCCAGAGCTCTTTGTTGCTAGGATGCGCCGTCGAGCACAGAGCTCCTTATAAAGCGATACTCACCCACGGTTTCACCGTCGACGAGAAGGGCGAAAAGATGTCCAAATCCAAGGGCAATGTCGTCGCTCCCGACGAAGTGGCGAAAAAGTACGGCAGCGAGATCCTGCGTCTTTGGGTCGCCATGAGCGAATACAAGAGCGATTTGAAGATAAGCGACGCGATATTGAAACAGGTGGCGGAGAATTATCGAAAGATCCGCAACACTTTCCGCTTCCTTCTTGCCAATGTCAATGATCTCGAAAAGCTGGTACGGCCCGAGGAGATGGGGGAACTCGACCGCTGGATCGTCAAAAAGGCGGGCGAAGTTTTCGACGCGATGCGCCAGTCGTTCGATGAGTACGACTTTTCCAAGGGCTTTCACCAGCTCAACAACTTCCTGACCAACGAATTGAGCGGTATCTACCTCGACATCACGAAAGACCGGCTCTACTGCGACGGAAAAGATGATATCACCCGCCGAAGCAGCCAGACGGCGATGGCGATGATCGCCAGAACGCTTCTGCCGCTGGTGGCGCCAGTCATCACCTACACGGCGGATGAACTCCTGGAGTATGCGCCCGATGTCATCAAAAAAGAAGCCAAAGACGTATTCGATCTTGTTTACGAACCTCTTCCAAGGGTGGAGAGCGAGATCGACGAAGAGTACATGATCGCGGCCCGTGAAGCCTTTTTCGAGATCGTCGATCGTCTCAAGAAAGAGGGGTCCATTAAGCAGACGCTGGAGCTGGGACTCGTGAGCGGAAGTAACATGCTGGATCTTCTCGATGTGAAAGATGCACAGGACTGGTTCGTCGTGAGCGAAATCACGAAGCAGAGCCAAAGCGAAACGCTGGGGGAATTCGAAGTGAACGGCGATACGTTCCTCATCGTAAGGGCGGGCGGTCACAAATGCCCCCGTTGCTGGCGTTTCGCGGCACCCGAAGAGGGGGCACTCTGTGAACGCTGTGCGAAGGTGCTGAATGTTTGACACGACCCAGCCTGTAAGCTGGCAGGTGATCGTTGCCACCATCGGCGTCATCGCCGCTGTGACAGCCGCAGGCATCTATTTCGTCAAGCGGTGCGAAAAGAGACAATGAAAAGAGAGTATTTTTTTAAGGAGCTGGTGTGATCACATTGAAAGAGGCCCTGGCCCTGCCCAAGGAGGAGATGAGCGCCTTCCGGCAGGATCTGAAGAAGAGAATCGAAGAGAAAAGAGAGCTCAACGCCTATATCGCTCTGGACGAAGTGGGGGAGGGCGTGCCGCTGCTGATCAAGGACAATATCCAGGTCAAGGGTTGGAACGTCACGGCGGCCAGCAAAATTTTGCAGGGCTATGTGGCGCCCTACGACGCGACGGTGATCGAAAAGATCAAAGGGGCGGGGCTGGCGCCCTTCGGTCGGGCCAACATGGACGAATTCGCCATGGGAAGCTCCACGGAGACGAGTTGTTACGGCAAGACCCTCAATCCGCACGACCCGCAGCGGGTTCCAGGCGGCTCGTCGGGCGGTTCCGCGGCGGCGGTGGGTGCCGGTATCGCGATCGCGGCATTGGGAAGCGATACGGGCGGATCGATCCGTCAGCCCGCCGCTTTCTGCGGCATTGTCGGAATGAAACCGACATACGGCCGTGTCAGCCGATGGGGGCTTGGCGCCTACAGTTCCAGTCTCGACCAGATCGGACCGATGACGCAGAACGTGGAAGATGCGGTGATTCTCTACGACATCATCAGTGGTCACGATACCCGGGACAGTACCAGTGCCGACATCGACTACACTCCTGTCGCACCCAACCTGAATCCAAACAGAAAGCTGAAAATCGCCGTAGTCGACAATTACATCAAAGATGCGAGCCCGGAGGTCCAGGCTGCCTACGAAACGGCGGTCAAAGCGCTCGAGGAAGAAGGCCATACAATTTTGCACAAAGAGATGATGGGAGCCAAATACGATATTGCAGCCTACTATATCATCGCGACAGCCGAAGCGAGTGCCAACCTGAGCCGGTACGACGGTATACGCTACGGCAACCGCGCCGACAACCCGAAAGACCTGAAGGATCTCTATCTCAGAACCCGCAGCGAAGGGTTTGGCGAAGAGGTGAAACGTCGGATTCTGCTGGGAAGCTTCGTCCTCTCCTCGGGGTATTATGACGCCTACTACCTCAAAGCGCAGAAGGTTCGCCATCTCATCAAAGACGAGTTCGAAGAGATTTTCAAAAAGGCGGATCTGATTCTAAGCCCTGTCGCCCCGACACCGGCTTTCAAATTTGGTGAGATGGCCGATCCGCTCCAGATGTACCTGAGCGACGCCTACACGATCGGCATCAATCTCGCGGGACTGCCGGCTCTCAGCCTGCCGGTCCAAAAGACGTCGGAGGGATTGCCGGTGGGGCTTCAGCTCATCGGCAGACATTTCGACGAACAGACCCTCTTTGACGGTGCCATGAGCCTGGAAAGAGCCGTAGCCTACGAGAAACAACAAGGAGAGAAGTGATGAGAATTAGAAAACGCGCCCTGACATTCGAAGATGTCCTGCTGGTCCCCAAACACTCTACGATCCTGCCCAAAGAGGTCGACCTTTCCACGCAGCTGACACGAAACATCCGTCTTAACATTCCCATCGTCTCGGCGGCGATGGATACCGTTACGGAGTTTCGCGCGGCGATCGCGATGGCGAGACTCGGCGGCATCGGGATCATCCACAAAAACATGGACACCGAAACCCAGGTGAAACAGATCAAGAAAGTGAAGAAGAGCGAATCGGGCATTATCATCGATCCTGTCTATATAGGTCCCGACCAGAAGATCGGAGAGGCGGAGACGATCATGCGGGAATATCGGATCTCCGGTGTTCCTGTCGTCGATGAAAACATGAAACTTCTCGGTATTTTGACCAACCGTGATATGCGCTTCGAAACCGACATGAACAGGCTGGTCAGGGATGTGATGACCAAAATGCCTCTCATTACGGCACGCAAGGGCATCTCTCTTGATGAAGCGGCGGACATCATGCACAAGAACAAAATAGAGAAGCTGCCATTGATCGACGAAAACGGCACGCTGCAGGGGCTCGTGACGATCAAGGATATCAAGAAACGCAAAGAGTATCCCAATGCCTGCAAGGACGAATTCGGCCGGTTGCGTGTGGGTGCGGCGATCGGCGTGGGACAGTTGGACCGGGCGCGCGCGCTGGCGGAAGCGGGAGCGGACGTTCTCGTGCTCGATTCGGCCCACGGCCACTCCCAGGGGATCATCGACACGTTGGTCACACTCAAAAAAGAGCTTGAAATCGATATCATCGCAGGCAACATCGCAACCAGCGAAGCGGCGGAAGACCTGATCAAAGCGGGTGCGGATGCGATCAAGGTCGGGATCGGTCCCGGGTCGATCTGTACGACCCGTATCGTCGCCGGTGTCGGCGTTCCCCAGATCAGCGCCATCGACGAATGCGCGCAGGTGGGCCACAGACACGGCGTACCTGTCATCGCCGACGGCGGTATCAAATATTCCGGGGATGTGGCCAAGGCTCTGGCGGTGGGTGCTAGCACGATCATGGCCGGCTCCATCCTCGCCGGCACCGAAGAGAGCCCGGGCGAAACCATCATGTACCAGGGACGCCAGTACAAAAGCTACCGGGGCATGGGAAGCATCGGCGCCATGACCAAAGGAAGTACCGACCGCTACTTCCAGGAAGGCACCGCGGCGGACAAACTGGTGCCTGAAGGGATCGAAGGGCGGGTCCCCTACCGCGGACGCATCGCCGACGTGATCCATCAGCTCACCGGCGGCCTGCGCTCTTCGATGGGATACTGCGGCAGCAAGGACATTCCGACCTTCTGGGAGAGAGCGGAATTTGTCGAGATCACTTCCGCTGGGCTGAAGGAGAGCCATGTGCATGATGTGATGATCACCAAAGAGGCGCCCAATTATCACATTTGACCGAAATAGTGAAAAGTGAAAAGATGGGGTTTTCCGCGCAAAGCGCGGACAAATATTGAAAAAAAAGCGAAGCGGTTTTCCTCAACTTTTAGTTTTTAACTTTATAACTTTTCACTAAAGGGCGCCTCTAAAAAAAGGATCGACGATGAAACAGCAGACCAATGCACTGCATGCGGGGTATGAAAAGGATTCTCAGGGCACGATGGTCGTGCCAATCTACCAGACCACGGCCTATGAGTTTCGTGACGTGGAGCATGCGGCCGACCTCTTCGCCCTCAAAGAGCTGGGCAATATCTATACCCGGCTCAACAATCCGACGACCGATGTTTTCGAAAAACGTTTCGCGGCGTTGGAGGAGGGCGAGGCGGCGCTGGCGACATCCAGCGGCATGGCGGCGATCTTCTATGCCATCGCCAATGCAGCCGAAGCGGGAGACAATATCGTTTGCGCCACCCAGCTCTATGGCGGCACTCTGACACAGGCGGCTCATACGCTCAAACGTTTCGGAATCGAAGCCCGATTCTTCAACGTCCACATGCCCGAGCAGATCGAATCGCTCATCGATGGCCGCACCAAGGTGATCTTTTTCGAAACATTGACCAATCCGAGCATCGATGTGGCCGATATCGAGGCGATCGTGGAGATCGCCGACAGGCATGGCATACTCACAGTCGTGGACAATACGGTCGCGACACCGGTCATCTGTCAGCCTTTGAAGCACGGCGTTGACGTCGTGGTCCACAGCGCGAGCAAGTACACGACGGGTCAGGGGCTCGCCATAGGCGGTATCCTGGTGGAGAGGAGAGGATTGGTCGAAAAGATCAAAAGCAATCCCCGCTATCCGCAGTTCAACGAACCCGATGCCAGTTACCATGGCCTGGTCTACGTGGATGTGCCGCTGCCTCTTTACACACTGCGTGCGAGACTGAGCCTTCTTCGCGATCTTGGCGCCGTCGTTTCGCCTTTCAACAGCTGGCTTTTTATTCAGGGACTCGAGACCCTGCCCGTGCGGATGCCGGTCCATTCGGCCAATGCGCAGAAGGTGGCGGAATTTCTTGTGGCCCATCCACGGGTGGAGCATGTGAATTACCCGGGCCTTGAGAGCGATCCGAACCATGCCATGGCGATGAAATATTTCAAAAACGGCATGTGCAGCGGACTCCTGAGTTTCGATGTGGGAGATTTTGAGAGGGCCAAAGAAGTGGTGGACAAAACGGAGATCTTTTCCCTCGTCGTCAACATCGGCGACAGCAAAAGCATCATCACCCATCCGGCGAGTACGACCCACCAGCAGCTCAGTTTCGCCGAAATGGAAGCGTGCGGCGTGAAGCCGGGACTTATCCGGCTGAGTATCGGCCTTGAAGACGCAGAGGATCTTATCGAGGATCTGAAAAAAGCGCTGGGATGAGAGTTGCGTATTTACTTTGCGAACCGTCGGCGGGGCAGTGGAAAATTGATGAAGGTTGACGTTTGAAAATCGAGACGAAAAAAGAGCTTTTTACCAATGCGCTCTATCTGGAGAGCGGGCGGATTCTCGAGCCGTACGAACTGGTGTATGAAACCTACGGTGAACTGGACGAAGAGAAGAGCAACGCCATCCTCGTCACCCACGCGCTGAGCGGAAGCCACCATGCGGCGGGACTTTATGAAGGAGACAGAAAGCCGGGATGGTGGGACGGTCTCATCGGTGACGGCAAAGCGATCGATACGACGAAATTTTTCGTCATCTGTGTCAACGTGATCGGAAGCTGCTACGGTTCGACCGGTCCGATGTCGCAGATGTATCCCCATGAAGAGCGCTATCGGCTCCGGTTTCCCGTCGTGACTGTCAAAGACATGGTCAAAGCCCAACGGATACTGCTGGACCGCCTCGGTATTGACAGACTCCATGCCATCGTCGGTGGATCGATGGGGGGTATGCAGGCACTCCGCTTTGCCGTGGAATATCCGGGATTGACGAAACATACCATCGCCATGGCCGCCACCTACGCCACCCGTCCCTGGGTCATCGCCTTCAACAAAGTCGTTCAAGAGGCGATTGTCAAAGATCCCAAATTCAAAAACGGCAACTACGATCCGAAAGATTTTGCAGAAGAGGGATTCACGGGGCTCGCCGTGGGAAGAATGGCGGGGCACATCAGTTACCTGAGTCCCGAATCGATGGACAGGAAATTCGGCCGCAGCTACGTAGAGACCGACGGTCTTTTCGAACTTTTCGGAAAGTTCCAGATCGAGCGCTATCTGGAGTACAACGGATACGGCTTCAGCAAATGGTTCGACCCCCTCAGTTATCTCTACATTACCAAGGCGATCAACATTTTCGACATCTCCCGGGGCTACGATACCCTCGCCGATGCGCTGAAACGTATCAGAACGGATCTGCACCTGATCGCCTTCAAACGGGACCTCCTTTTCATGCCCGGCGAGATGCAGGAGATTCAGACCGTGATGAATGCCCAGGGACAGGCAGGCCTGGTGAACTACTACGAAGTGGACAGCGATTACGGCCACGACGCTTTTTTGGTGGAACTGGACAAATTTTCCGATTACGTCGCGGACGTCATCGGCAAGCAGTGAACAGTGAAGGAAAATAGAAAAAACGACTATCTCTCTGTTTGCCGTTCACCACTGACAATCCAAAAAGGAAGAAGATGGAAAAGACACAGGATTTCGAAGCCAAAATCGAGGCGGCGAAGAAGATTATGGAGCAGTTGATGGATCCGGAGATTCCGCTGGAGACGAGTGTCAAACTCTACAAAGAGGGGATGGCTCTGTTGAAAGAGGCGGGTGAGATTTTGGAAAACGCCAAGATCGAGGTGGAGACGATCGAAAAAGAGCAAAGCGACGAAGAGGTTCCGCTATGATCAATGTAGCAGCTTTGCAAATGCCCACCCAGGGAATGGATCCAAAAGCGTTGGAACAGTACTTCAAAACGGCGAAAACAAAGGAGGCGACACTCATACTTCTGGGTGAATATGTGCTCAACCACTTCTTCAAAGAGCTGGAAACGATGCCTGTGAATATGATCAAAGATCAGAGCGATCACCATCTGGCAATGATCAAGGAGCTGAGCAGAAAATACGGAATGGTCGTGGTGGCACCGCTGGTGCTGGTAAAAAACAGAAAATGCTACAAGACGATCGTCAAAGTCACACCCAAAAGCACCCATACCTATCATCAGCAGATACTCATCGAGTATGGGCACTGGAATGAAGCGAAATTCTTCGCCAACGAAGTGAAACCACTTGAAGACCCTCTGGTCTTTAACCACGAAGGAGTTCGTTTCGGGGTCATCGGCGGTTTCGAACTCCATTTCAACTGGTTCTTCGACCGTCTGGGCGCACGGGACGTGGATGTTCTGCTGTTGCCTACCGCCGCCACTTTCGAATCGCACAACCGATGGCGGGAGATTCTAAAGACTCGCGCTTTTTTGCACAATATCTACATTCTGCGTGCCAACCGTGTCGGAGAGTATCTGGACAAAGATATCAAATGGAAATTCTACGGCGATTCGATGCTGGTCACTCCAATGGGGGAAGTGGAAAACGTGCTGGAAGACAAAGAGTCTCTGATGGTCATAACGGTCGATCGCAAAGAGGTGCGCGAAGCCAAGCGGCTCTGGGGATTCGAAAAACAGCTGAAAAAAAGGGAAAAGTCGGGAAATTCGTGATGGAAGGATATGTACGATATTTCAATCGCCAGGTACTGCTATGGGGTGAGGAGACGCAGCGCTCCTTGCAGAAAAAAAAGATCGTTATCGTCGGCGCCGGCGGATTGGGAAGTTCACTTGCCATCGCACTGGGTGCGAGCGGTATCGGGGAGATCGACCTGGTCGATTTCGACGAGGTTTCCGAACACAATATCCATCGTCAGATCGCCTTCAAACTGGGAGATGAAGGAAAATACAAAGCGCAGGCCGCGGCGGAACTGGTAGAGAGCCGTTGCCCCTACGTAAAGGTACGGCCATTTGTCATGCATTTCGAAGAGTTCGCAAAACGGAAGCCGGCGTGTGATCTGATTCTCGATGCCACCGACAACCTTCCAAGCCGGGCCGAGATCGATGCCTATGCCAAATCGATTGGCGTGCCATGGGTCTACGGATCGGTCGAGGCATTCAACGGACAGGTCTGCTTCATCGACAAAAGCTCATTCGACGCTTTCAAAATCATGGATCGCGAACCGGCCGGCATCGCCGCCCCCATCGTCATGCATATCGCCTCTTTGCAGGCCAATCTGGCGCTGCGCTATCTGGCAAAAGAGAGCGTGAAAAAAGATCTCCTCTACTACCTTTACTTCAACGACGAAGGGGAACTGATTACCCAGAAATTCAAAATGCCTGTATAATGATTCCAACATAAATCCCGAAGGATACGTCCATGGCATTTCCCCGATTCCCCTCCGATTGCCATTCCCTGTTGTGCAAGTATCTGACACCGGAACTTTACAAAAGGCTCAAAGACAAAAAGAGCCGCTACGGCTTCACCCTCGAGCATCTCATCCGCTCCGGGGTCGCGAACCCTGACAGCAGCATAGGGGTATACGTTGGGGACGAAGAGAGTTACGACCTTTTCGCGCCGCTGCTTTATCCCATCATCCGGGAATACCACGGTGTCGACCTCCACGCCCCACACAGGAGCGATATGGACCCGGTCCATCTGGATATCGACAATCCCGACCCCCAGGGGCGCTTCATTCTCTCCACCCGCATTCGGGTGGGGCGCAACCTTCACTGCTTTCCTTTGGGACCAGCCATCGCCCAAAGAGAGAGGCTGATCGTGGAGTGTCTGGCTGTCGATGCCCTGAAAACTCTTAAAGGGGATCTGGCGGGAGCCTATTATCCGCTTTCGGGCATGGACGAGAAGACGAAACAGCGGCTCATCGAAGACCATTTCCTATTCAAAGAGGGGGACCGTTTTCTCGAGGCCGCCGGGCTCAACCGGGACTGGCCCGAAGGTCGTGGCATCTTCCACAACGAAGAGAAAACTTTTCTAGCCTGGATCAACGAGGAGGATCAGTTCCGGATCATCTCCATGCAAAAGGGCGGGGATATTCAGATGGTCTTCGAGCGCCTCTCCCGCGCCGTGAGAAGTTTGCAGCAGCGCCTTACCTTCGCCTACAGCGATCGACTGGGTTACATTACCAGCTGCCCGACCAATCTGGGAACCGCCATGCGGTCCAGCGTCCATATCAGGCTTCCAGAACTCGGCCGTGACCGAAAAACTTTCGAATCGATCGCTAAAAAGTTTCATCTGCAAATACGCGGCATACATGGCGAGCACAGCGAAAGCGAAGGCGGTGTCTACGACATCAGCAACCGTCGGCGCCTTGGTGTCACGGAAGTCGAAGCGGTCAAAGAGATGGCCAAAGGGGTGAAGGCGCTGATTGAAGAGGAGACGCGAAGAGGCGCATAGAAAAATGCGCCCCGATTAGACCATCATGCCTTTGATGATATAGAAGATGACCGCTGCGACCACGGCAGCGGCGGGAACGGTGATGAGCCATGCCGCGACGATTTTCTGAACGGCCGCACGCTGGACGTATTTGGTTTTGTAGACATTCTTGAGCGCTTTGCTCTCTTTCTTGACCCGTTTTTCGTATTCGCCGATAAGTTCGAAAAGCTGGACGATGCGTTCGTAATCTTGCTGCGACTTTGTCTCTTTCGCCTCCAGGTTTTCGAGCTCTTTTTTGAACGCTTCGAGTTTGCTTTTGAGTTCTTCAAGCTTCTGTTTTTCCTCTTTGATGCGGTATTCGAGACGCTGGGTGCGGTCGAGCCATTCGCGCAGGAAACCGACGCCGAAGACGCCGCCCAGGGCGATGTGGGTGGAACTGACGGGAAGGCCGAGCTGCGAGGCGATGATGACGGTAATGGCCGCCGCCAGCGCGATGGAGAAAGCGCGAATCTGGTCCAGTTCGGTGATTTCGCTTCCGACGGTTTTGATCAGTTTCGGCCCATAAAGCGCAAGGCCCAGGGAGATGCCGATGGCGCCGATGACCATAACCCACAAAGGAATCGCCGCTTTGGTGGAGATGGTGGCATGCGCCAGAGCGTCGTAGATGCCCGCCAGGGGGCCGACGGCGTTGGCGACGTCGTTGGCGCCGTGGGCGAAACTGAGCAGTGCCGCTGCGAAGATGAGAGGAATGGTGAAGAGCCGGTTGACACTCTCCCGTTCGTTCGTGACGGTGTGCTCATATTTTTTTATGGCACCTTTGACCAGCAGGAAAATGACGGCGGCGCCGATCAGGCCGAAGCCGGCTGCGGCGGGAAAGCCGACCTTGATCATGTGTTTGAGGCCTTTTAAGACGACATAGGTGATAAAAGCCCAGCCCATGACCGCCACGTAGAGTGGCACCAGTTTCATGGCCGCCTCTTTGGTCTGTTCTTTGTATATGATGGTCTTTTTGATGGCGTAGAGGAAAGCGGCGGCGATGAGCCCGCCCAGAATAGGCGAGATGACCCAGCTCGCTGCGATTTTGCCCATGGTGCCCCAGTGCACGATGGCAAAGGTTCCGCCGGCGGCGATGCCACCCCCCATGACGCCTCCGACAATGGAGTGGGTCGTGGAGACCGGAGCTTTAAGCCAGGTGGCCAGGTTGAGCCAAAGCGCTGCTGCAAGGAGTGCCGCTGTCATGGCCCAGACGAAATATTCCGGGTGCGTGAATGCCGCCGGATCGATGATGCCTTTTTTTATGGTTCCGGTGACATCGGCCCCGGCGATAAGCGCCCCGGCCGATTCGAAAACCGCCGCGATGATGATGGCACCCATCATTGTCAGCGCTTTGGAACCGACAGCCGGCCCGACGTTGTTGGCGACATCGTTGGCACCGATATTCATCGCCATGTACGCGCCAAAGACCGCCGCCACGGCCAGAAACGGGTTGCCGGGAATCTTGTTCCATGTGGCGATCAGGACGATCGCCATGAAAATGAGTGAGAGACCCAGGCGCAAAAAATCGCCCCGACTTTTCTTTTCCGCCTTTTTCTGCATTTTTGCGAAAGTTTTTATTTCCATAACGTCGCCTTATTCGGAAGTTTTAAATGGTAACAAAGTGATCATTAAATTACTCATAGACGATGCAGTGCATTGAGTGCAATTACCAATGCACTTCGGTCGTCAACATATATTTGGTCCGATCGACTTTTTTGGGTGCATCATTGTCCGTATCATCGATATCGAAGACGTTGACGATAAACTTGACATTTTTGTTGTAGGTATAGGCCGCTCCGGCGATGATCTGGTTACGGGTGAGATCTTTTTCGCTGTATTCGAAATCGTCATAGCGTGCGAAGATGGACCACTTTTCCGCAGGCCGGAACTCTCCGTTGATCGTCCAACCGTTATGGGTGTCGTCATCGTCGTAGTTTTTATAATTGACAAACATCCCGGCGACCAGGAACATGGGTTGGTTGTAAACCGCGTGCAGTGCGTACCAGTCATACCGCTTCTGATTGTTGATCTGTCCGGTAAAGGAGACGTCGAAGTATTCGTCTTCCGTGGCGTGGACATGTTTCTTGCCCGTACCGAGAAGATTGGCGGTCAGGCGCCATTCGTAGGACATGTCGGTATCGGTGTGAGGATGGTGGTATCCGGCGCCGTTGAAAACGCCGAGTTCGGAACTGAAGTAGTCCATTTTCGTTTTGAAATTGATCCCCAGGTCTGCCGAATCAGTCAGATGGGCGCCTTCGCCCTCTTCGATGAAAGTTTTGGCGACGGAGCGGTAGAGCCAGCCGTGGTGCTCTTCCCAGTCGATCCAGGGGCGATGCACCTGGCCGAATTCCACACCGGTGGCGGGGATGTACTCTTTGAGATTTAGATAGATGTAGGCGTATTTCAGGCGTACCAGCCAGCTTCCGTCGCTGTCTTGAAACGTATCGAGCGTGGTGCGCATGTAATCGGTGTCGTTCCAGTAGGCTTTGACCTGGAAGTAGTTGCGGCGGGTTTCGAATTTGCCCGTGTCCTTGTCGGCGCCGGTATGGTCATCGGTATAGGTATACCCCAGATAATGGGTGCCGCTGAATTTGAGCGTCGGTACACCCGATTTCACTTTGACGCCGAGAGATTTTTTGACGGCCTGTTCGATCACTTTGTCATTTTGTTTTTTCAGTTCCTCCTCACTGACAAAGTTGCCGAGCTTGATGCGGTTTGGGCCCGGTTTGGTGTAGATGGCGCCCGTTTGGGTGTCCTGATAGAGTGTGATGGAAGCGCTGAGCGCAGTAGCGAGAGCAGATGCCGTGGCCAATGAAAAAAGCGTCTTCTTCATTCGATCGATCCTTCTATATGTTTATACAGTGTGTATTGTATGACATTTTGGATACAATTTGGATACAAAATCAATAACCGGTATTACGCAGAATATGGAAGGGAACAAAGGATCTGTTTTTGGCGCTGATAGTCGTCATCGAAAATGAACGGGATCTGCTCGAACTTCTCGAGTATCATCTGATGAAGGAAGGGTATGATGTCTTCGCTTCCATTTCGACACAGGCGGTCGAAAGACTTCTTAAAGAGGAGATGCCCGATCTGATGATCGTGGACAGAAACCTTTCCGGCGAAGAGGGAAGTGAATTTGTTGCGAAATTGCGCAGTGAAGGGATCGACGTGCCGGTTGTTTTCCTGACTGCCAAAGCTTCGCAACGCGATATCGAAGAGGGATTCGAGCGGGGAGCCGACGACTATGTGACAAAGCCGTTCAATTTCAGGGAGCTGATGCATCGCATCCGGGCGATTTTAAGACGCAGCAGACCGGAAGAGAGCGAAACGATCCGTTACCGTGACATCACAATCAAGCCCACACGGCATGAAGTTGCCATAGAAAACAGGAAGATCGATTTGACCCGACTCGAGTACAACCTGCTTATGGAACTGATCAAAAACAAGAGCAGGGTAATGAGCCGCGAAGAGCTGTTCGATCGTGTCTGGGGAGGGGAAGGGGCCTACAAGGGCAAGACGGTCAATGTGGCGATCAATCGCCTCAAAGAGAAGATCGACCCCGACAAGAGCAAACACTACATCCGATCGGTTCGGGGCGTGGGGTACCAGATGTGCTGAACCGTTATCTCAAACTCTCCCAGATATTTTTCATCAATTTCATTCTGCTTTTAGGCGGGGTGATGAGCGTCGCGACGTTTGTGATCTACTACTCCATCCAGCAGATCGAAATCGAACAGTACACCAATCAGCTCAAAAGTGAAATCGCCTATGTGAGTCTGCAGCAGGACAAAGGAAAAACCCTGGAGCAGGCCGCAAAAGAGATGAGTGAGATTATGGGGCGCCCGCTTCGTGTCACGCTGATTGCCATGGACGGAACACCGCTTTTTGATAACGAAGCCGATACGAAAAAGATGGCAAACCATGCGAATCGTCCAGAAGTGAAAGAGGCAAAAAGAGAAGGATTCGGTATAGCGGTGCGCTACTCCGAAACTATCGGAAACGACCGTATCTATGCCGCCAAAGTCATAAAGTGGCACGGCAAGCCTGCTATTTTACGCCTTTCGGTGGCGCTCGATACCGTTATGAGCGATTTTGGAACGCTGTGGGTTCGCATCGCGTTCGTTTTTTTCGTGGCGCTGATGGCCGGATTGTACATGAGCTGGATGATACGGTGGCGTATCGATGAGGAACTGGAAAAAATCACCGATTATCTGCAGCATCTGGCGGACAAAAAGTATGGTGCGAGGTTTCTGCCCGGCTTTACGGCGGAGTTTCGCACCATCGGAAAACTGCTCAAAAAGCTTTCCAAACGGCTGGAAAAGAATGAAAGGAAACGCCGAAAATATACGGCCAAACTCCGCTTGATCGGCAAACAGCGCAGCGATATCATTTCGGCCATCGGACATGAATTCAAGAATCCGGTGGCGGCGATTATGGGATACACCGAGACGCTTCTGGGAGATCCCGATCTCTCTTTGCAGATGCGCAAAAAATTTCTTGAACGGATTGAACAAAACAGCCGGAGAATCATCGAAATGATTGACCGTCTCGCTTTCGTGACCCGTCTTGAAAACAGTGAAATCGAACCCAGGATGAGCAGATTCGATTTCGAAGAACTGGTCAAGGATGTCGCCGCCGCGCTGGAGCAGAAATATGCCGGCAGACATATCCGCATCAAAAGCGCTCCCGTCACGGTGTTTGCCGACAGGACGATGATGGAGATGGCTGTTAGCAACCTGATGGACAACGCCCTAAAATACTCCCAAGACGATATCGTCGTCGATGTAAACGAAAAGGAGTTCTGCATCGCCGACAGGGGCCAAGGCATAGCAAAGAAGGAGATTGCGGAAATAACAAAGAAGTTTTATCGTGTGGACAAAAACAGCTGGGACAACTCCATGGGATTGGGGCTGGCCATCGTCACCTATATTCTCAGGCTGCACCACAGCTTTTTGAGGATCGAGTCCGATCCCGGTGTGGGAACACACATCTGTTTCGATATTCCCTCGATCTGCGACATCAAAAAAAATGAACGCTCTCGCAAATTTGTTTGAAACAATGGAAAACTATCGATCCAAAAGTCTCTGATATAAGAAAAATTTCTACAAAAAACTCCTTTTTTAAGTTTCCGTTAATTCTATAACTATAAACTGAAGTTGTAAACAATTGGCTGTTGTATCGGTGAATTTGATTCTGTTATCAGGTTCATTAGGGCGGCTAATACCAAGGAGGAGTCATGAAGCTCGGATTTCTGGTAGATCTCTCTCTTTGCATGGGATGCAAAGGGTGCGAGGTCTCTTGTAAAGTGGAAAATGAAGTGCCCATCGGAATGTGGCGCCTACGGGTCAAGTACGTGGATGTGGGAACGTTTCCCGAAGCGAAGCGGACCTTCACGCCGCTGCGCTGCAACCATTGTGAAAGCGCTCCCTGTGAGCGTATCTGTCCCGTCAGCGCGCTGCACTATCTTGAAAACGGCATCGTCAATGTCGACAAAGAGCGCTGCATCGGCTGTGCCGGCTGTGTCATGGCCTGTCCCTACGGTGCCATCTACATCGATCCGGAAACCAATTCGGCCGACAAGTGCACCTACTGCGCGCACCGAGTTGCTGGCGGCATGATGCCCGCCTGTGTCGTCGCCTGTCCTGTGGAAGCGAACATCTTCGGCGACCTGGACGACCCGACCAGCAACATCAGCAAGTACATCATGGAGCATCAGGGCGATGTGAAGGTGCGCAAACCCGAAAAGAACACGCATCCGAAACATTTCTACGTCGGCGGCGGCGAGGTCAACCTCAATCCGCTGGCCAGCGAGCGTATCGAAGGGTACAACCTCTTCAACAAAATTACGCACCTGAAACACATAGGAGGTCACTAAGATGGTTGAACATGCACATGCCGCAACCCAGGCGGTGGTGACACTGGACGTCGCACTTCCCGGCATCGTATGGGGATGGATGATTACACTCAATATGTGGGCCAAGAGTATCGGTACCGGCGTCATTCTTGTCGGGGTCTATCTTCTGAAAAAGTATGGAGACCGGGTAGCCAGCGTCAAAACGTCCATGCCGGTTGTTTCGTTTATCTTTTTGAACATCTTCCTGCTTTTTACACTGCTCGATCTGCACCATCCGTTCAGGATGCTCAACATTTTCCTGCATCCGCACTGGACATCGGCCATTACCGTGGGTGCCTGGCTGGCGACCATCCTGACCGGTATCATCTTCGTGATGGCAGCCGGAAGACTCCTGCACAAACTGGATGACGAACCGTTCAACAGACTGATGTGGGCCGCCTTCATTTTCGCCATTCCGGTTACCCTCTATACAGCAACTATCTTGGGTGAAGCAGCGGCACGCGAACTGTGGCAGACACCCACCGAACTTTTTCAGATGGCGATGGCCGCGTTTATCGGCGGCTCTGCAACCTATCTGATTCTCGGTGTCGGCGACCAGAATGTCAAGCGTGATCTCGGTATCGTTCTGGCTGTGAGTGCGTCTTTGTCTCTAATCGTCTATCTTGGTGAATACTATTTCGGTGCCATGAAAGCGGAAGAGGTTGCCGCGACGATTGCATTCGTCAAAGAGGGTGGTGCCTACCATACAATGTTCTGGGTCGGCCAGACACTCGGCTATATTCTTCCGATTGTACTGGTCATTTTCGGGCTCAGGACCAAAAGCAGCAGTCTTCTTGCGTTGGCGTCGGTTCTGGCCTTGGCGGGGCTCTGGATCGCCAAACATGTATGGCTGGTCATTCCGCAGCTGATGAATCTTAGCTAAGACAGGAGAAAAAGATGATAAACGAAAGCAGACGAACATTTTTAAAGGGTGCGGCATTCACTGTGGCCGGAGCTTCTCTGGCGACAGGTGTATTCGAAAGCGTCGTGGAAGCGGCAGAAGAGAGCAGTGCCGAATTTACCAATACACCCGACCATCTCGATTTCTATCCGCCGCTGGAGAAATGGGACAGCTTCCGCGAACTCGACGGCGACGACTGGAAACGGGGCGGTATCAACCGTCACGGTGTCCGCAGCGAAAAGAATCCCGACGGTATCGAAGTACACGATTACACCATCGTTCCGTGTGTCTGCTCCAACTGTGAAGCGGGCTGCGGTCTGACGGCGTGGGTCGACAAGAAGACAATGACGGTCCGCAAATACATGGGCAACCCGCTGCACAGCGGAAGCCGGGGACGAAACTGTGCCAAAGGGTATGCCGCCGAAAGTCAGATGTACGATCCCGACCGCATTCCCTTTCCGATCAAACGCGCGCCCGGTTCCAAGCGCGGGGAAGGCAAATGGGTCCGCATATCATGGGACGATGCGCTCAAAGAGATCGGCAAGAAGATGCACGAGACTCTCAAAGCGGGAGACGAGATGAGTAAAAAGCTCATCATGTACCATGTTGGCCGACCAAACGAAAACGGATTCAGCGGACGTGTGCCCCATACGATGGGTCTCGACGGGTTCGACTCACACACCAACATCTGTTCCGCCGGCGCGCGGGAAGGTTCCATTCAATGGGCCAACGACGACCGTAACTCACCCGACTGGGCCAACGCGGAGCTCATTTTCCTGCAAAGCTCCCACGCGGCGGATGCGGGTCACTATTTTCAGCAGAGTGCCGGCCTCATCGCCGATGCGAGAAAGAAAGGGGCGAAGATGGTCGTTATGGATCCCCGCCTCTCCAACTCCGCCGGTATCGCCGACCTTTGGATTCCGGTATGGCCCGGAACCGAAACGGCCCTCTATCTCTACCTTGCCAACCGCGTCCTGAACGAAAAAGACAAAAACGGCGACGATTACGTCGATCATGAATTCGTCAGAAACTGGATCAATTGGGACCGCCTGATGGCGAACAAAGAGTATCTGAAGTTCATGGTCACCAAAGGGTACATCTCCAAAATGCCCGAAGATGAGAGCTACGAAAGCTTCATCGAAATCATGAAAGAGCTCTATGCACCCTATACCAAAGAGTATGTGGTCAAAGAGTGCCGTATGGAGGGCTTTGAGTACAAACTCGACGAACTTTTTGAAATGTTCATCGATGCCGGCCCGCGTGTCGCCACCTATCTCTGGCGTGCCGGCCCAATCGCCCACCGCGGTGGATGGATGATCACACGCTCCGGCTTCCTGCCGCTGGCACTTCGCGGTGCCCTGCGCGGCGATATCGGCGGCGTAAGCTGGCACCACTGGCACGAAATCTCCGTCGGAGGCAAAGGGGACAAAGCGACGGTGGCTGGCAAAAAACCGCCGAAAGTCGATGTCTGGAACGAACTGGCGTGGCCGCCGGAGTATCCGCTCAGCACGTATGAGATGAGCATGCTTCTGCCTCACCTCCTGATGGATGAAGAGTGGCAGAACAAATGGCGTGCCAAGGGGCTCAACGTCCCGACCAAACTGGCGGTATGGATTCCGCGGATGTACAACCCGGTATGGATCAACCCGGACGGTTTCCGTTGGATCGAAGCGCTCAAGGATGAGAGTAAATTCGAGATGACCTTCAACCTCTCTCCGACCTGGAGCGAAACCAACTGGTACTGCGACTATGTTCTGCCCGTCGGTCTGGCGGGTGAACGTCACGACCAGCAGTCCGCGCCCACCAAGCCCGAGCGCTGGACCGCCTTCCGCCAGCCGGTTCTGCGTGTCGCGATGGAGAAGATGGGATGGAAGCCGAAAGTTCCCTACCGTGGAACCTTGGAAGCCCATATGAAAGCGGGCCTGGGCGAAGTGTGGGAAGAGAACGAATTCTTTGCCGAACTGCTCTGCCTGCATGTCGATCCGGATGGCAGTCTGGGTGTTCGCCAGTACTGGGAGAGCGCCAAGCATCCCGGTCAACCCGTCACCGTCAAAGAGTATTACAACGCGGCGTTCGAACTGCTGCCCAAACTCCGTAAGGCGGCCCATGCGGCGTATCCGAACAGCGAATATCCGTGCTATGAATTCATGCGCGATCGCGGTGCCTGGACCGAGACGACCAATGTTTACAAACCGCAGGAAGAGGAGCTTCATTTCGACGGCACCTACTATCACGCCCATGGCCACAAGTATCATGAAGCGGATGTGGAGAAAGACCAGTTCGGCGTCCTCTGGATCACGGATCATGAAGGTCGCAAGCGCTCCATCGGTGTCGAAGTGGATGGCAAGCTCTACCACGGTTTCCACACGCCCGACAAGAAACTCGACCTCTTCTGTGAGTGGCTGATCGACTGGAAATGGCCCGAATATGCCCTGCCGATCTATCCCCGTAACGAGCGTGAGTACGACAAGATGATCCACATCATCTCTCAGGTACACCATCGATACATGAAGGCAGATAATGAATTCGCTCTGAACACGGTTTACCGTTTGCCGTACAACATTCATACCCGTTCGGTCAACTCCAAACACCTGATGGAGATCAGCCAGAACCACAACCCGGTCTGGATCAATACCAAAGATGCCGAGCGTCTGGGAATCAAACGGGGCGACGCCATCAAAGTCCGCATTGTCGATACGGTAAGCAACCTCGAGAGTGGTTACTTTATCGCTATGGCGGTACCGACCGAAGGCACGATGCCCGGCGTGCTTGCGTGCAGCCATCATGCTGGCCGCTGGAAACTGAAAAATGCTGTCGAGATTCCTGGCTTCAAACATGCCTTGGGGGTCATGGGCGTCGGTGCGCCACTGTATGAAATGACAATGGATGGCAAAGTCGGAACGCTCAAACCCAAAGAAGGGATCGACAAAGGACTTAATGAGCGTAGGAAGACATGGCGCTTCAAAGAGTTCAACAAAGACCTCGACAACATCTGGTGGGACGGCCTCAGCGGTTCCTGGCAGAATGCCGTCGCGCCGGTCCATCCCGACCCGATCGCGGGCAACCATGCATGGCATCAGAAGGTCATCATCGAAAAAGCGGGCAAAGACGACAAGATCGGCGATATCTGGGTCAATTACGAAAACAACTTTAAGACCTACAAGGCTTGGAGAGACGAACTGACCCGTCCGCTCGATGAAAATGACAAAGAGCGACGGCCCTTCTGGATCAAGCGCCCGGTCGTGCCTCTGAGCAAAAAAGCCTACACCGTCAACATCAAGAAGATGTAACCCTCACCGCAAAGCGGGGCGTAAGCCCCGTGCGGTATAATTTCCTAATAGTGGGAAGTGAGAAGTGGGAAGTTCTTTGTCTCCCCACTTCTCACTCCTCACTTTGAACTTTCCTAAATTCCCACAAGATAAAAAGGTATTTGATGAACGACGTTTTGACCAAACAATTGGCGCGTATCAATCTCTATGCATTGATCTCCAGAATTCTGATGAAAGAGGTCGACGAAGATTTTCTGGAGAAATTCGAAGGCGATGAGATGATTCTCTCTTTTTTCCCCAACTATCAGACGTGGGAGAAGAGAAAGGAGATTGATCATAAGCGACTGCTGGAGCAGTTTTTGAATGTCGATTTCACCAATCTGTTCGTCCTGCATATGATCCCCTACGAATCCTTCTACCGACGGGACGACCAGATGTTGGAGACCGGAGGGAGCAACCCGGTGCTGCAGTTTTATAACGAATACGACTTCCGTGCCCAGCTCGACGTCGCCCGTGCCGTCAGCCCAGATCATATCGGCATCGAACTGGAATTCATGTACATGCTCGCCTCTTCGGAGTATAAAGCACTCGAAAACGAAGATGTCAAAGCGGCCTGTGAAATCGCGAAAATCGAAAGAGATTTTCTCAAAGAGCATCTGCTGGAGTGGGCACCGATGTTTTTGATGAACATGAAAGCGGAAGCCGGCACGCCTTTTTACTTCGATGCCGCTTCCCTGGCCCTGGAGTTCATGCTCAGCGATTACGAATACCTGAACGAACTGATCGGCGAAGAGGGATGTAACTACCGGGCATGAGTACACTGATTTTCGATACGGCACGCTGCGTCAGGAGTGTCACCAAATTTTCCGAATGTACCAAGTGCGCCGACATCTGCCCTGTCGAGACGATGACGATCGCCGAGAACAACCTCCCCGCCTTCGTCCCCTCCGCCTGCGTTGACTGCGGCGGTTGTCTGGGGGTCTGCCCAACGGAGAGTTTCACGCTCAAAGATTTCGACCCCACCGAATTCTTCTTCGAATTCGCCGCCGAACCCTCACCTCTCATCTCCTGCCGCATCAACGTCCCTTGTATCATGGCACTCTCCACCGAGCACCTGATCTCCCTGGCACTGGTGAAAGAAAAACCTCTTATTCTCGATATCGGCCATTGCCACACCTGCCCCTACAAAGAGCCCCTGTACGCCAACATTTTAAAAAGCGTGGAAGAGGCCAACTATCTGCTGGAAGCCATAGAGAGCGGCAAGAAGATCGAAGTGGAGGCCATCGCCGCGCAGGAGCAGGGGATGGACGAAAACGTGGACCAGAGCGACCGGCGCGCTTTTTTGGAGAGGCTCTCGCTCAAAGGGGCGATCCAGTCGAAAGTACAGTTCGAGGAGCTGGTGGAGGGGGCCAGCGACGAGATGCGCGAACACGCTTTAGGGTTGGCCGAAATCGCCCGGATTAGGCAAAAAGAGCTTCCCGACAAACGGAAGATTCTCTTTACGGCACTCAAACGCGCCCCCAAGCCGCAGCAGTACCATACGATCGCCGAAGAGGATATCTCTTTCGCTTCCCAGAAATTTATCGATATGCAGACTTGCACCAACTGCCAGATGTGCTACCGCATCTGTCCCACCGGGGCGCTCAGCTCCGACGCGAAGAACAGCAAAATCTTTTTCGACGCGATGATGTGCGTCAAATGCCGGGCCTGCCATGACACCTGCGAACCCGACAGCCTGAAGCTGCAGCCCACCTTCGAACTGAAAGAGTTTTTCGAACCGACCCAGCGCCTTTTGGCGGCCTTCAAACTGGTTCGTTGCGACGAGTGCGGTGTTCATTTCACTTCGGTCCGGGGCGAACGGGTCTGTCCCCGATGCGCGGTGGAAGAGGAAGAGGCCATGGAACTCTGGGGGCTGGAAGAAAAACCCGACGGAAGCATCTGGTTTGTCGAAGAGGATAAGACATCGGAGGATAAAATATGATTGACGAAGGCATCCTTTCCAAAGAGAGTCGGCTGATCGCGCTTTATGGGGTCAATGCCCAATCCTCCTCCTTCCTGCAAGTTTTGAACCGGACTTTCAAAAACCTGGGACTCAACGATTTCGCCATCGGCCTCAACATCAAACCGGACGATTTCGCCTATATGGTCAAGGGCATGCCCAACTCCAAAGTGACGATGGCCCTCTACGAGCCGGAGTACCAGGAGGAGGTAGAGCCCCTGCTGGACCTGCGGGATAGCTGTACGCAAAGAAGCGGTCTTTGCGACGGGGCGCAGGCGGTTGACGGCAAACTGGCGGGTGTCTGCTTCTACCCCGAAAGTTTCGAACGGATGGCGGCGTGCGAGGGGGTCGATTTTCGGGGCAAGCGGCTGCTGCTCCTGGGGGGCGGTGCGGTGACCCGTGCGCTTTTGCCCCTCTTAGGAACGCTTGGCGTGGCATTTATCGAAGTGGCCGACGAGACGGTGGAGCGGGCTGCGGAGGCTCTGGAGGGCGCGAAAGAGGCGCTTTTTGGCGTGGAGACCGACATCGCCCGTTTTCAGCGGGGGATGGCGGTCGAGGCCGGCCGCTACGACATCGTCGTCAATGCGGTGGACAGATACGCCCATGAGGGGGTGAAACTGCTGGAAATGGAAGGCGAGGGTGCGCACCTGACCCTCATCGATTTGGTCCGGGGCAAAAGCGCCTTTGACACCCTGGCCGCTAAACTTAAATGCCGGAAAATTGGCGGCGAGCAGTTCATGCACGCCCAGGCGCTGAGTGTCGCGAAAAAGTGGCTGGGCGCCGAGATTTCATGTGACGACTACAACAACTAAAAACTAAAAACTAAATGTTGTGGATGGTCGCTTCGCTCCCTTTTACTTTAATAATTGGCCGCGAAGCGGCATACCGAAGTTTTTAGTTGAAAAGGAATAAAATGGAAGATTTGAGGAAAGAGTTCGAAAACTATCTTCAGGATCGCTGCGTTACTAGCGAGTGTGAAACGGAGGAGGACAATTACGACTATCCCGACTATGTGGAGGCGATCAACGCCGAACTGATGCCCCCTTCCAAAAGCGGAGTCTACATCAGCCGGTGGGATTTGAAAATGGTGGGAGATGCCATCGACGCCTCCATCGCCATGGATGCCAGGGCGCGGATGTTCAAAATGCTGATGCGCTCGGTGCACGATCGTGAGACGATGGGGCAGTTGTTGGGAGCCTTCAGCTCCCTGATCGACGCCAAGATCGAACCTTACCGGGAGATGATGGAAAACTATCCCGCTTCGAAAGAGATTTTTCAGGAGATGGTCGATAAAGCGGAGCATACCAAAGCTTATCTGGAAACGATTATCGAGACCTATTTCCCGCAAGAGCATGCTTAAGTAGTAAAGCACCACCCATGAAAGCTCAACGGGCTGCTAAAACGTCGGAATCCGATAGTCACGGATTTCATTGGAAAACTGCCCGTTCTTAACATCCATCTAAACTCCGAAATCAAAGATTTCAGAATGGAGTATATAAAAAATCTGTTACAATAGATACGTCCAATAACCCATGTCCACCATGGCTTGGCATGGGGTGTTGGATGCGCCCATAATTTAATGCTGGCAAAGGGAATGTATGCTTTGGAACAGATTGGTTATAGGGGGACTGGGAGTGCTTTTGCTTTTGGGCGGATGCGGCAAGGTTGAAACCAAAGAGGAGAGCGTGAAAACTTCTCCTATCAAGGTACGAGTCCATACCCTCAAAGCCGGGAGCTATCCGATATGGACCTATTTCACCGGCAAGACCGAAGCGGTTGACGCCGTCGATGTCGTGGCACGTGTGGGGGGCGAGCTGAGAGAAGTCCACTATACGCCCGGACATACCGTAAAGCGTGGCGAGAGCCTCTTTCAAATCGATCCCAGCGAATATAAAGCGAAATACGACCGTCTGCTGGCGGTACTTGAGAAAGATGAAGCCTCTTACAGGCTGGCCAAAGTGACATTCGAGAGGTATCGTCCGCTGGTTGAAGATCAGCTGGCACCCCAGGCCAAACTTGACGAACTCAACGCGTCACTTCATCAGTATCTATCTTTGCTCAAAGCCGATAAGGCCGTACTTGAAAATGCGGCGATTGAGCTGGGTTACTGCAATGTCGTAGCTCCCATCGATGGGGTGGCCGGACAGCCGGAAATAGTTGTGGGCAATTTCGTCAAACCCGGTACAGTGTTGACTCGAATCGTCAAAGACGGGCGTTTGTATGTACATTTCAATCCCTCGTTCGAAGAGGTCGCACTCATTAGACGTTACAGTGAGTCGCCCCTTCCGCCGGTTCGTATTTCGCTGCGTGGCATGATCGATCTTAACGCGACACTGAATGGGCGTGTCGATTTTATCGACAGTGAAACCGATCCAGAAACGGGAACCGTGGCGATGCGTGCCATTGTCGACAATCCCAAACGCCTCGTCTCTCCCGGTGCTTTTGTGAAAGTGGCGCTTTTTTTGGGACGCAAACCGTCGCTTATTGCCGTGCATCCCGACCAGATCTTTCATGATCAGAAGGGACAACATGTCTATGTCGTAGATGGCAGCAATCGTGTGCATGTACGTTATGTCCACCCCATTTTTGCCAACAGTGAGCTGGTTGTCGTCGGAAAAAAGGAGCTCAGGCCCGGGGAACGGGTCGTCGTGGATATCCCGATGGCGCTTACCGATGGTCTGATTGTAACGCCTGTAGAAACACCCAATCCGGTTCAGGTGAAGTAGGCGATGTTTTCTCTCTTTTTCATCCGTCGGCCGGTTGTGGCGAAAGTGATCTCCATACTGATCGTCCTGGTGGGTCTGATTGCCCTCAAAAATCTTCCCATCGCCCAATTTCCGCAGATCGTTCCACCGACAATCCAGGTACAGGCCCGCTATCCCGGAGGCAGTGCGGATGCGGTAGAAAAGCTTGTGACAACACCGATCGAAGAGCGTCTCAATGGTGCGGAAGGACTGGTTTACACGACTTCTACATCTGCTTCCGACGGCACCGCAACCATTAAGGCCTATTTCAAACTTGGAACCGATCTCGATACGGCGGCAGTCGACGTACAAAACCGTGTCGCACTGGCGATGCCTACATTGCCCGAAGAGGTCAAACGCCAGGGTGTCGTGACCAAAAAGCTCTCCTCTTCTGTGTTGGAGATCCTGGCGGTACGCTCCGATGATCCACTGCATGATGCGCTTTTTCTCTCCAACTTCGCCGCGCTCAACATTGTCGAAGAGCTCAAGCGTATCGACGGCGTGTCGGATGTGGTTATTTTCGGTGAACACAGGTACGCGATGCGAATCTGGCTCGATCCTGACAGGATGGCGGCACTGGGTGTGAGTGTCGACGAGGTCATCAACTCGATTCGGTCACAGAATCTTGAAGTATCACTGGGCAGTATCGGTGATATGGCCGCAAGCGACAAGAGCCGCTACCGTTATACACTGGTGGCAAAAACCCGCCTGGAAACTCCCAAAATGTTCGGGCGCATCATCATACGTCAAAATACCAATGGTACGAAAATACGCCTTCGGGACATTGCGCGCATAGAACTTGGGTCGGAAACCTACAGCTCTTCGGCTTATTTGAACAACAGACCCAGCGCCCAGCTGGGTATATTTCTGCTACCGGATGCCAATGCACTGAACGCGGCCGAAAAGATCGCGGAGACGATCAAACATCTTTCGGTACGCTTTCCGAAAGGTGTTCATGTCGAACCTACGTACGATACGACCAAATTTGTCAAAGCCTCGATCGAAGAGGTAGTGCAAACACTTTTCGAAGCACTGGTGTTGGTGCTTTTGGTCGTGTTCCTCTTTCTTCAGTCCCTGCGTGCGACAATCATCCCTGCCGTGGCGATCCCCGTATCGCTCGTCGGTACCTTCGCGGCGATGTATCTGACGGGATTTAGCATCAATACGCTGACGCTTTTTGGTTTGATCCTCGCCATTGGCATCGTCGTCGACGATGCGATTTTGGTGGTCGAAAACGTCGAGGCCAATCTTCAAAAGGATCCTTCATTAAGTATCAAAGACGCCACCGCCCGGGCGATGAAGGAGATATTCGCACCTGTGATCTCCACAACACTTGTCTTGCTGGCCGTTTTTGTCCCGGTCGCTCTCATTCCCGGTATATCCGGTGCGCTCTACCGGCAATTCGCGATGACGATCGCCTTTTCTGTGCTCATTTCGGCGATTGTCGCACTCACACTCTCGCCGGCACTTGCGGCGACGATTCTCAAACGTTCAACCGGAGAGAAAAACCGTTTTTTCCTTCTTTTTGATCGGGCATTGGAAGGATTGAAAAAAGGCTATCGCACGCTGCTGGGTTTCCTGATCCAACGCAAAGGTTGGGTGCTCGGTTTTTATGTTCTATTGCTGGCGGCGACGTGGTGGATTTTCAAGTCGGTACCTACGGGTTTTCTACCCGAAGAGGATCAGGGAGCGATCATCGCGGCAGTTTCCATGCAGCCGGGAACAACGCTTCAACGTTTGGAAAAGACAACAGCCAGGCTGGTCGAGAAGATCGAAAAGGTACCTGGAGTCAAAGAGGTGTCATCTATCAACGGCTACAGTACGGTTACAGGGGTGGGCGATTCGTCGGTAGGGACATTCTACATCATACTGGATGACTGGCAAAACCGTACAACATCGGAAACATCGATCGGCGCACTGATAAAAAAGATCGAAAAAATCGCCAAAGCAACCGTCCCCGAAGCCCAGGTGAAGCTCTTTTCTCCCCCTTCCATTCCGGGACTCTCCGCTGTCGGAGGCTTTGAAGTGAACTTGGAAAACAGCGGCGCTGTGCCGCTTGATCATTTTGAAAAAGAGGTGCGCGCATATATCGAGGCCCTAAACGCCGATGCGCGTATCGCTTCGGCCTATACGATGTTCAATGCCGACTATCCGCAGATCGAGGTCGATGTCGACCGCGACAAGACATATGCGTTAGGGATCGCTCTGAACGATCTGTTCGCGGTACTGCAGACCTATCTTAGTGCATACTACGTCAATGATTTCAACAAATTCGGAAAAACCTACCGTGTGCTTCTTCAGGCCGATCCGGCCTATCGCAACATCCAGAACGATATATCCGCCTTTTTCGTACGCAACCGCTATGGCAGGATGATACCACTCAGTACCGTCGTGGCACTGAATCGTTCCATCGGACCCAATGCCGTGACCCATTTCAACGGCTATCAGTCGATCGCCGTCAACGGTGTGCACAATGTGCCAAAAGGTTACAGTTCCGGCGACGCGCTGGCTGCCATTGAAGAGACGGCACAAAAGGTACTACCCAAAAACGTGGCGCTCGGATACGGCGGCATGACGCTTCAGGAAAAAGAGGCCGGCAACGCCGCAGCACCTATTTTCGCGCTATCGCTTTTCATTGTCTTTTTGGTGCTTTCGGCACAGTACGAAAGCTGGCTGACACCGCTGATGATCATGCTGCCAATTCCCGCGGTGATGTTCGGTGCGCTGGGGACAAATGTAATGGCGGGACTGATCAACGATATCTACACACAGATCGGGTTGGTGCTGCTGATCGGCATGGCAAGCAAGAACGCGATTTTGATCGTAGAGTTCGCCAAAGAGATGCACGAGGGGGGAATGGAGATTGTCGAGGCTGCCATTGAGGCTTCGATACTTCGGATGCGTGCGATTTTGATGACGGCATTCGCCTTTTTGCTGGGAATTTTGCCGCTGGTTTTCGCCTCCGGTGCGGGAGCGGCATCGAGGCGTTCCCTTGGTACGGCTGTGTTTGGAGGCATGGCAATGTCCACCTTGCTTACCTTTTTGCTTACCCCGGTGCTCTTTGTGGTACTGCAGAGTCTCAAAACACGCTTCTTGAAGGAGCGGGGATGAAATCTATCTATCGATTGTTCACCGGACTATTCACGGTGACTCTGTTGCATGCGGGAGTACACGTGGTCGATGTGGATGATCTCATAGAACTTGCACTCACCCACAGCCCGGACATCGACAGCAGCCGTTTCGATTTCGAAGCGGCAAAGGCGCGTGCGAAATATGCCGAAGGCTTCTATCTGCCGCGGATCGATCTGAGTGCCGAAGCGGGCGAACAAGAGAGCAAAATGATTGAGCACTCGACACAGAATGTCGATCTGTTTACCGGTACGATAGCCGCCTCCCAGCTTCTTTACGATTTTGGAAAAACTTCGGGAATTGTGGGAAGGAGTCGGGAAGAGACCCTGGCATTAAAAGCAAAGATGCAGCAAACCGTTTCGGACAAAATCTTCAAAATCAAAAAACTCTATTACGAAATTCTCAAAAGTCGACGCATCATCGAGGTGCAAAAGAAAAGTGTCGCGCTTCAGCGGCAGCAGCTCTATCGTGCGCAACGCTACCTCAAAGCGGGGATCAGGACCATTATTGATGTGACCGATGCCAAGGTCAGGCTTGCACAGGCACAACTGGATCTGAAAAATGCACGATACGCGCTGCAGACAAGACGAGCCGAGCTCGAAGAGGAGATTGGAGTCATTCCCCACGACGGCCACTATCGCCTTTATACGCCACAACTCCCGTTGCCGCACATAAGTGACAATCTTCCAAAATTGCAACATCCCCTCGAATGGTATGAAAGATTCGCCTATACACACAGATATCTTCTCGTGAGTTTGAAGCGGTACACAGAAAGTGCGAAGTTCGCTGTCGAAAGTGTGGAGGGTGAATATTATCCTACGCTTTCCCTTGAAGGCATCTATACGAAGCAGCATGTGGATGAAGATGTTAGAGAGATTACTCCTACCGATCAGGGGACGCTGGCCCTTCAGATGCGGTGGAATATTTTTGGTGGCTATCAGACCGCCGCAAAAATGGAAGAGGCGAAAGTCGGTGTGCTTAAGGCCGCGTCTCAGACAAAACGAATCAAGCTGGCGATCACACGGGAGGTAACTGAAAGCTACATCGCCATTCGCCGTGCCGAAGAGAGTATCAAGCTCTCGGAACGTATCTCGATATCCAGTAAAAAAAAGCTCGAGCAGGCGCAGAGGCGGTACGAGAACGACCTGGGCGACTATATTCAATTGCAAGAGGCACAGCAGGGTTACATCCAGGCTCTTTCAAATCTCGTCAACGACTATTACGACTATTTTATTGCACTTGCCCAGCTCGATCATGCCGCAGGCCGATAGAATCCATTCCGGGAAGAGCGCCAATATGCTATAATTAAACATGATTAACCGATCTCTTTTTGATAAAAAATACTGAAGGAATTCATCTGCATTTTACATTTGAGTATGCCTGGATATTTTCACTATTGCTTTTGATTCCCTGCTTCTGGCGCTGTCCCGCCGGCGTCATGAAGCTCTATTTTCCCAAAATCTCCTATGTCCGACTCTCCCGCTTCTCCTTTTCCAAAGAGCCGCTGCTGTTTGCGGCGGTCTACGCACTGGCGGTCGCGGCGCTGGCGTCGCCGGTGACCTACGACCGCCTGGCCGCCAGCGAACGGCATGGGCGTGACCTCGTTCTGGCCCTGGATACCAGCGGTTCCATGGCCGAATCGGGGTTCGACGAAGCGCATCCGATGCGCCGGAAGTTCGATGCAATCATCGATCTGGTCAAAGGTTTCCTGACGACCCGGCATGACGACAATATCGGCCTGGTGCTCTTCGGCTCCTTCGCTTTTGCCGCCTCACCTGTGACCTACGACCTGGCGGCACTGCAGATGATCGTCGACACGGCCGACGTGGGTATCGCCGGGCAGAGTACCGCCATCGGGGAGGGGATCGACCAGGCGCTTCGGGCCCTCTCTTTCTCCCACGCCAAGAAGAAGGTGATCGTCCTGATGACCGACGGATACCAGAACGCCGGGTCGGTCTCCATCAAAGAGGCGGTGGCGAAAGCGAAAAAACGGGGCGTGAAAATCTATACCATCGGTATCGGAAAACCGGGGGACTACGATGCCAAACTGCTGGAAAGAATCGCGAAGGAGACGGGGGGCAAAAGCTTTTCGGCACGAAACGCCGAAGATCTGAAAGCGGTCTTCGAAGAGATTGAGAGCCTGGAACCCAGCCCCATCCGTTCCCGCACGATGATCAACCGCCGCCCCCTCTACCAATGGCCTTTGATCGGGGCGATGATTCTGCTGATCGGGTATCTTTCCTTTAGGAGAGTGGCATGAGCTTCCTCCATCCCTTCTTCCTCTGGTTGTTGTTGCCGCTGGGCCTTTTTACATGGCTGCGTTTCAGGCAGGAGCGGCGAAACAGCCTTCCCCTGCACCCCAGGGTGATTTTGGAGAACCGCCGGACGCTTCTGGTGCGCCTGGCCCCTTTTTTGGCGCTGGGATGGATGGTGGTGGCGCTTGCCAGGCCCGTGACGAAAGAGGCTATCACCATTACGGCACCCACCGGCGGGACACTCTGCCTGGCCATCGATGCTTCCCGGTCGATGATGGCCACAGACCGCAAACCGAATCGGTTCGCATTCGCCAAAGCGGCCACCTTGAATCTGGTGAACCGCGACAGCCGCCACAAATATGCCCTCATCGCCTTCACCACCAACGCCCTGATCCTTTCGCCTCCCACCGAAGACAAAGCGTTGATTCACGCGGCACTGGAAGCTTTTCGTCCCGACTACATTCTCACCCACGGCACCTCCATCGAAGCGCTGCTTCGCTATGTCGGCCGCTTGGGTGGGGAAAACAAGGACCTCGTCATTTTCAGTGACGGTGGTGACGAAGAGGATCTGGCCAAACTGGCGGAGGTGGCCAGGAAGAACCATATCCGAATTTTCGGTGTGGCGTGCGGATCGCGTCGCGGCAGCACGATTCCCTCGGAAAGCGGATGGCTCAGGGATAAAAACGGACGGTTGGTCGTTTCGACGCAGAATCCCATTCTCGAAAACCTGGCGGAGGCGACGGGGGGCGCTTTCATCGACGAATCGACGCCCGATGCGGCGGCGGATGCGATTTTGGAGCAGGTGGACGACCAGCTGAAACGCCAGAGTGCCCGGCGTACCGCCTACAGAGAGTGGTTTTGGCTGCCGCTGCTTCTTGGGATCGGCTTTTTCCTTGCGGGAACCCTCTCGACAGCCGGCCTTATGCGGCGCCTGTGGCCGCTGCTGGCACTCCTGGGCATTCATGCCCAAGCGGGGCTGCTGGATTACTACCATCTTTCCAAAGGGATCGAGCTTTACCATAAGGGGGCGTACGAAAAGGCGGCGAAAGCCTTCGCCAAAGTGGACCCGCCACTGCTGGAGAGCCGTTACGGCCTGGGGGCGTCGCTCTACAAGATGGGAGCCTACAAAAAAGCGGGCCGGGTATTCGCGTCGATCAAAAGCAGCGATCCGGCCGTCAAAGCGGCCATCTTCTACAACCTGGGCAACTGCGCCGTCAAAATCGGCCGTTTCAAGAGTGCACGCGACTATTACGTCAAAGCGCTCCAACTCACCTTAGACCCCGACGCGAAAGCCAACCTGCAGAAGGTCCTTTTCCTGCTGGAAAAGCGGCGGTCGAAGGTGCAACCCAAAGCCAACCGCCACGTCAAAGCCGCAACTGATGGCGGATCGAGCGCCGAGCGAAAAGAGAAGGGGGCGAAAAAGAGCGATTCGCAACATCGCATGGGGCAGGGCAGCGGCGCCCAGTCGGCGACCAAATCGATGCGCATTGGCATTCAGAAAGGCGCCAGCCAGACGACCCCGCGCCATCCACTCTCCTCCAAGGTTTACGAGATGATCAACAAAGGGTATGTGCATGAAGAGAGGCCGTGGTGATGGTGTGGGGTGAGAAGGTGAGCGGTCGTTGGTCGTTGGTCGTTGGTATTCGCAAGTCTTTGACCGGTTTTCTACCCTTTCTTCTCTTGATTTTTGCTTTTCTGCCGGCGATGGGGGCCGAGGATTACCGCTATACCCTCACGCTCGACAAATCGCGGGCGATGGTCAAAACGCCGATGATACTGACGGTAGATATCGAGCAGACGGACCCTTCCAAAGTCCTCTTTTTCGATTTCGAACCCTCCGGGAACGGCCGTTTCCTCTTTCATCGGCTCGACAAGAAAGTCAATGACGACATGCACCACCGCAGGGAGCGGTTCGACTATCTGGTCTACGGTTTGCAAAGCGGCGAATGGTCCATCGGTGGCAGGATACGGGTGCAGCGCACCAACGAAGAGCGTATCGTCGACAGTACCATCGTGGACCAGTTCAACGCCCGGACCCTGCAGAGCGAAGAGAGTCTGGAGCCGGTGACGCCGGTGAAAGTGACGATCGACCCTCTGCCCGTCCCGGCCGATCTGGTCGGGGATTTCCACCTGGAAAGCTCGCTGGACCGCCGGCAGACGGAAGCGTTTCGGCCCATCCACCTCTCTTTGCATCTAAAAGGCGTCGGTTTTCCGCCGCCCGGGAATCTCTTTGGCTGGAATATTCCCGGCGTGCAGGTGTTCGCCGACAAGCCGGCGATCCGTCTGCACTACACGTCACGGGGGGTAGAAGTCGATGCCACCTACACCTTCGCTTTCAGCAGCGACCACGATTTTACGATTCCTCTCCGCATGGTGCGCCTCTACTCTCCTACCCGGCACCAAAGCGAACGCATTGGTTTTCCGGGGGCAACGATATGCGTGGTGACGCCGCCATCCCTGCGCAAAGCGCTGCTCGATCCTAAAAACGACCCGCCCAGCATCTACGACCGTATCGCCACATGGAAAGCTTTCGGCATCGATACGCTGGTGGTTCTGCTTGGGTTTATAAGCGCATTTTTCGTCGAGTGGCTGAAAAGCCGGTTGAAAAGGTTTTTCGCCAAAGACCCATTCGTCGAGAAGGTACGTGCCGCCAAAGACCCACGCGCTTTGCTGATGCTGCTCATCCGCGCCGATGCCAAAAGGTGTGCCCCCTGGATCGACCGGATCGAAGCGGCGCTGCACGAAAAGCGGAAGATCGACCTGAAAAAGATAAAGCGGGAGATTGTGAGGGGGTGTCGATGAGATTGGGTATAGGCCTTTGGCTTCTGGTCATCGGGATGATGCTTCCCGTGGCGGGTATGGGGGCGGATTTTCGCTATTCGCTATCGCTGGATCGGCATGAAGCGTGGGTCAAAGCGCCGATCGTGCTCCGTTTCAGTGTGGAGCAGACCGATGCGTCGAAAGTGATGTTTTTCGATTTCAAACCCCTTGGAAAGGGGAGCTTAAAGGCGATTCGTCTCGACAAGAAGATCGACAACGCCCCCCACCACCGGAAGGTGGATTTTACCTACCTCCTTTTCGGTCTGAAACCGGGAACCGCAACGCTGATGTTCGACCTGCTGGTGCGGCGGACCAACGAGGAGACCATCGCCCAGAGCACCACCGGCGGGCGCTACAATGTCAAAGATGTGGAGACGCAGGATACCCACGAACCGATTCCGCCCGAAACGATCCGCCTCAAGCCCCTGCCGGCACCGGTGGAGCTGGTGGGCGATTTCACCCTTACCGGCCGTGTCAGCGCCAAAGAGACCCGTGCCGGGGAGCCCATTTATCTGACCGTGCGGCTCAAAGGGGTCGGCTACCCACCACCGAAACGGTTGATCCACTTAAGGCTGCCGGGGGTCGACATTTTCGAAGATGCCCCGAAAGTGTCGCTTCGCTACGCTTCCAATGGAGCCCGTTACGACGCCACCTACACCTACGCCCTCAAAGCGGACCACGATTTTTCCATTCCATCTTTTGTGCTGAAAGCCTTTTCGCCAACTTCGGGAGAGCTCTATCGTTTGAAAACAAAGAAGATTGACATCCATGTGCTGCCTGTGAAAAAAACCGAAACCCCTGTGCGGAACGAAATGATCGAAAAGGAGAAAACCGCCACCGATGGGTGGGAAACCTTGAAAGAGGTGCTTTTTTACGGGGCGCTTTTTTTGATAGGATACATCAGCGGACACCTATGGATCAAAATATCAAGGATACGAAATGAAAAATAGCTTTCTCTGGATGATCGGATTGGCCCTGGTGCCGCTCTTCGGTGCCCAGAACGGGGAGCAGATCTATATGGGCAAAGGGTGTTACGGCTGCCATGGGACCCGGGGTGAGGGGATCGGCGACTATCCCCGCCTGGCGGGGCGTTCCCGGGCGGAACTGATGCGACTCCTCGAGCAGCTCAAAAAAGGGATCGGCCACACCAGCAAGCGGGAGATGATGATCCCCTTCGCCAAAGCGCTCGACAAGGCCCAGATGGAGGCGGTGACGCGGTATCTCAGCGCTCAGAATCCCCACGCCGAGGAGGATGAGTCGCTGGAAACCCCGGAAGATATTCTGGGTGGATCGGATATGTGAGTAGTATGGTCATTGGTTATTGGTTATTGGTCATTGGGGAGCGTCTTCGGCGCTTTTTGCGCCATGTGGGTCGCTACCTTCTTACCTTTTCGCTTTTTCTACATGTCGTGTATGCCCAATCTCTGCAAAGCGTCATCGACGCGGCACCGGCGGGGGCGCGGGTCGATCTGCCCTCGGGGGTCTTTCGGGGGGCGATCGTCATCGACAAGCCGTTGATGCTGGTTGGCTCGAAAAAAGGCGAGAGTGTTATCGACGGGGGTGGCGGCGGTAGTGTGGTGACGGTCCGCGCCTCCCACGTGACGCTGAAAAATCTGACGATCGTCGGCAGCGGTCGACGGCGGGATGTGTTGGATGCGGCGGTGAAGATGGCCGGTGTGGCGGATGTGACGGTGCTAGATTGCCGGATGAAAAAAGATCTCTTCGGGGTCGTGGTGGAGACGAGCCGGGATGTGAAGATTCTGGACAATACGATCCGCTCCTACCGCGACAAAGTGGTGGACAACCGGGGTGACGGGGTACGGATATGGGGATCACATGACGTGAAGGTCGAGGGGAACCGCTTCATGCAGACCCGCGATATCGCCGTCACCCGCTCCTATGACGTCAAAATTTTAAAAAACCGTATCCGAAACGCCCGTTACGGGGTGCTTCTGGATATGAGCCGGCAGGTCGAGGTGAAAGGCAACGATATCACCGACATTTACGCGGGGGTACGGACCAAAGGGGGGATGGGGCTGAACATCGAGGGTAACACCATCTTCGATACCCGTTTGGAGACGGGGGTGGGCATACTGCTGGCCCACGGCAAAGCGGTGCGCGTGCGCCGCAACCGCATCAGCGGCTGCGCACAGGCGATTTACATCGATTCCAGTCCTGCCGAAGAGGGGATGCGCCGCTATATCGAACGAAACGCCATCGTCAACAACAACGAAGCCTTCCACTTCCACGCCGCCATTCAGAATAACACGATCCGCCACAACGACGTGGTAGGCAACCTGGACGATGTGGTGCTGGACATTCCCAGAGCCAAACGGTGTAATAACGACATCGGCTACAACTACTGGGACCGCTATCAGGGGTTCGACCGCAACCATGATGGCATCGGCGACACCCCTTACGTCGTGCTCATCTTCGCCGACAAACTGTGGCAATACAACCATCACGCCAAATTTTTCTATGGCTCGCCGGTGCTGAGCATGCTCGATTTCATCGAACGCATTGCACCGCTTACGCAACCCGACGAACTGCTCAGAGACCCGAAGCCGAGGATGAAACGTAATTTTTAAAAGATTATACGCAGGGGAAAGAGCATCGGCACCCGTTTTCGGTAGTCGATGTAAGGTTTTCCCAGGGTTTTGATGAGGTCTTTCTCTTCGAAATGGAGGCCGATGAGAATGTAGAGGGTGAAGGCGGCGGCGAAGAGCAGGTGGCCAGTGCTCATGTGGGGGGTGGCCCAGAGTCCCAGCAGTGTGCCGGCCTGGATGGGGTGGCGCACGAAGCGGTAGAAGCCCTTCTCCTGAAACCGCTCCGGCGGTTCGGGTATGCCATGAAAAGCCCGCCATGCCTGTGTGAGACCGAAAAGTCCGAAATGGTCGATCTGAAACGTGGCGGCGACGGCGATGCCCCAACCCAGAAAGTAAAGCAGTGTCATCGCCCAGAAGCCGATGCCGCCCCTAAAATCCCAGACGGTTCCGGGCAGCAGTTGCCAGAAAAGCAAAATTGCCGCCAGAGTCACAGCGGAGGCAAGGGTGTAGAGACTGCGCTGGGCCTGTGCGGGCACGTAGCGCTCGAACCACCGTTTGAAGCCAGGGCGGACCATCAGGGAGTGTTGCAACCCGAAAAGTGCGATGAGACCCACGTCGACGGCAACGGCCAAAAGGGCAGGGAAACGGGGTGTGCCGCTGTCAATGGTGGTCGGCATCCAGCTCCAGGGGTAGAGCCAGAAGAGCATGACAACCAGTGTTCCCAGGCCGATGAGGTAGGAGACAAGGCCCAAAAGCAAGAGGGCGAAATGTTTCACGGCTTCAGTTCCTTCATCAGAAATTTTGCCACCGTCTCTTCGTCATTGCATCGGGACCGCTTCGGGTGGTGGGTATGGAGAGTCTGTGCCTTCTTTTCGCCACTTCGTTTGAGACATATCGGCTGAAATCGCCGATGCTCAGGTTGAAGCGGAAGAAGGTTGTGTCCGGGTCGGACAGATAGAAAGGTTGCATCCTCAGCTGCAACGCCACCACAGCAGCGCCGGCTCCAACCGAATGTCGCTGCGCCTGGGTTTGATGAAGAAAGTGTCGATGGGATAGGCCTCCACACTGAATTTTTCGTCCAATTCGTCAAGTTTCTCTTCCAGCTCCGTTTTAAGGGCCTCGATTCGCTCTTCTATGGCATTGAGCGCCTCCTGTGCCCTTTGGACGTCAGCCTTTTCATCCAGTACATGGCGCCCTTTTTTCAGCACCTGTCCTACTTTGGAAGCGGCAGAACGTTTCGAACCAAACAGGGAGCCGAAGATGGCCAATCCTGCGTCGATGAGCGATTCGGTGGTTTTTGAGCTGACATCCTCCCGCTCTTTTTGCAATCTCTGCAGGGCGCGCTGCCGTCTGGATTCAAGAGTTTGCAGTTTTTTTGCATAGCGGGTTTGAAGCTTTTCGGCCGCTGCGCTCCTCTTCTCTTCCAAAATCTCCTGCAGGCGCTGTTTGAATCGCTCCAGGCTCTCTCTAGGCTCCGATTCGGCTTTGAGAGGGCGACAGCGGTAAAGGGTGAGGCGCTTTTGGGCATAGAGGCGGTCACTAAAGGCTTTTTCGACCGATTTTAGGCTGCGGGCATTGGCGACGAACGAGGGAAGCGCTGCGAAATCACAGGATTTGGCTGGCGATTTGGGAAGAGTGGCCGGGTCGGTTTCGCAGCTTTCGGCCCTTTCGAAATCGCAACCTTCGTCGCTCTCCTCCAGTGGGAGATGCAGGCAAATCTCTTCCTTTTCGTCGATGCCGCGGGAAGCGTTGAAGTAGCGCACTTCGGCTTTGAGATGAAGCCAGGGGGTGTAGAGCCCGCCATCGGAGGCGGGGATGTCGAAAGTTTGGGGAATGTTGGAAGAGAGAATGGGACGGGCGGTGGAAGATTCGGCGGGACTGAAGTGTGGTCGGTGCAGGGTTTGCGTTTTTGCGGACTCTTTTTTTCTCTTTTTTGAAGCCATGCATCGGGCGATATCCTGCTTTTTCATGGGACCTTTGAGGTAGCTGAGCACCCAGCGGGTCTGAAAGAGGCGGATGCCCGGCATGTGGGCGCTTTTTAAAAAAAAGGTGCGCTTGGGAAGGGTGCGGATGATGTCGGAGATTCGCTTCTTGTCGAATTCCTCCTCCGCCTGGCCCGCCAGGCCGTCGACCACTTTGGCGATATCCTGCCTCGTTTGGAGCTTGCCGATGTACCAGATGCCGATGTTGGAGAGCCCCTTGTAGTCCAGGTCCACCGGATTCTGGGTGCTGAGCACCATCCCGACACCGAAAGCCCTGGCCTGTTTGAGCATCAGCATCATCGGCGTTTTGGAAGGCGGGTTTTTGGACGGAGGAAAATAGCCGTAGATTTCGTCCATATAAACCAGTGCCCGCAGGCGGTTCGTACCGCTTTGACGGCGCATCCAGCCCAGAATCTTGTTCAAAAGCAGGGTAACGAAGAACATCCGCTCCGCATCGCCGAGATGGGCGATGGAGAAGATGGCGATTTTTGATTTTCCCTTTTCGTCGTACATCAGGGCATCGATATCGAGGGCATCGCCTTTAAGCCAGTTTTCGAAGGTAGGGCTGGCCAGGACATTGTTGAAACGTGACGCAAGTTTGAAGCGCTCCTGCGGTGGGTAGAAACTCTCAAGCGGCAGCACGCCGATTCTGGAGAAGGGCGGGTTGATGATCTGCGAGATCAGGGTGCCTATATCCATGGAAGCTTCCTCTCTCCACCCTTTCTTGAGAATCTGCGCAATGAGAATGTACTCCCGGCTCTCAAGCGGGTCGGCCTCAATGCCGATGAGCGCCAGCAGGGAGGAGACGGTGGAACCGATGGCCGAGGCGAGGGCGTCGGCATCCTCGAGAATTGTACGGTCCGGTACATTGAGGCTACCCAGGACATTGACAGGAATGCCCGCTTCGCTTCCAGGGGTGTAGATGGTGGTGTCGTGGGCTTTGAAACGGCGGATTCTCTCGGGAGTCTGGTCGAAACTTTCGATACCGTTTTTCCACATTTCGGCGATTTTTTTGGCGTAAGCTTCAGGGTTTTCTCCCTTTTGGTGCGCCTCCTCCTCGACCCAGGGCAGGAAATCTTCGGGTGTGAGGTTTTCAAAAGCGAGACAGAGATTGCCCATGTCCCCTTTGGGGTCGATGGCGATGACGGGGATGTTGTCGATGGCCGCCTCTTCGAGCAGATCGATGCCCAGACCCGTTTTGCCGCTGCCGGTCATTCCGATGATCGCCGCATGGGTCGTGAAGTTTTTCGACTTGACGAGTGTCGGCGTATCGGTGGCCTGCATTGTTCCCGGGTCAAGGTCCCGTCCCAGGTAGAAGATGCCCAGTTTTTCGAAAATGCTGTTCATGGAACTCCTTTGTCTTGTGTCTGTTGCTCACCCCAGCGGTATCCGATTCGCTTTTTCGCGACCATGTCCGTACTTTTCTTTGGTTCCAAGCATGTACACCCTTTGAGCCTTTTTGGTCGTTGATGCTCTTTGAGGCCAAAAGCCACGAGAATTTCCGGAGTCGGTTTTTTGCGTCAAGAGGGCTTGTTTGGCAACGTTGGAATTATTTTACGATAATTTCCTTAGTTTACACAGAAAAAAACCATCCATCGTCTCGGTTGGCAGAACCCTCACGCAGTGTGCCACTTCGGAAGAGAAACGTTTTTTCTTCCATTGGAGGAGACCGTTTCGGAGATTTTCGAGAGGAAGAGCGATCGGTTCGATCGCCAGGGCGGCATCTTTTTTTAAGATTCGGTCGATGATCGCCTCATTCTCTTCCGGGGCGAAGGAGCAGGTGGCATAAAGAAGGGTACCTCCCGGTTTGAGACTTTTGAGGGCGGAGACAATAAGACGTTGTTGAAGCCGGCTCATCTCCCTGATTTTACGTTCGCTCCAATAGGTAAAGGTCTTCGGAGTGTCGCTTTTGAATTTCGCTTCGGTGGAGCAGGGGGCATCGAGCATGACACGGTCGAACATCGCCGGACATTTGCCGCCGACGCTTCGTCCGTCGGTCATGTAGTAATGGGCGATGGTGACGCCGCCACGTTCGAGGTTCGCCTTCAGACGGAAAAAACGGTCTCTTCCCGGTTCTACGACCGATAGCCACCCTCTGTTCTTCATCTGCGCCGCCATCATCAGCGATTTGCCTCCGGGAGCCGCGGTGAGATCGAGGATAGTCTCGCCGGGTTGGGGGTTTAGAGCGAGGGGTGCGAGCATGGAGGAGAGACTTTGGATATAGATTTCTCCCTCTTGAAAGAGAGGTGAGCGGGTCAGTCCGTCACGCTCTTCGAAAGGCACAGTGAAGGCGTACCTGTACCAGGGAACGGGTTGGAGGCAGAAGCCTGCCCGTTTGAGTCTTTCTGTGGCGGATTCGACAGTCGTTTTAAGCGGGTTGATACGAAACGACACAGGTTTGGGGAGGTCGAAGGTTTTCAGCAGTTCTTGGGCATCCTTTGGATAGATGGCTTGGAACCGTTCTACGAAAGACTCTGGCAGTGCCATGGTCAAAGCGCGATGCCGAAATAGCGGATAGCCTGCAGGACGAGAGCGCTGCTGAGACCCGCTGCCGCACCGGCGACGATATCGTCGCCCATGACACCCCATCCGCCTGGCGCATCGCGGTCGATACGTCCGATGAGAGAGGGTTTCCAGATGTCATAGAGGCGAAAGAAGAGGAAACTGAAAAACGCCGCAGGCAGCGTCGCTCCGCTGATGCAAAGCGCCAACCAGATGCCGGCGATTTCGTCGATGACAATACGTGAATCGTCATGGATGCCCGTCCGCACTTCGTAGAGAGAGGTCATTTTGACTCCGAAGAGAAACACGAGAATCGTCAGAAGAAAAAGGGTTTCTGCGGGAAAATAGCGCAACATCGCGATACCCAGTATTAGCCCGACGAGAGTTCCCCATGTTCCAGGAGCCTTGGGCAAAAAACCGCTCCCAAGGCCTGCGAGAAAGAGTTTTTCCTGTAAATTCATGATGAAAACCTCCGGATTGTTATCATGAGAGGGACACCGCTTCTATTTCAATGACGAAGTCTGATAGAGCTTCATCAATTTGATGTAGAACTCCTCTTCGCTCTGGCTTTCCAACAGGCCGGAGCCTGGCATCAGGTCGTAATAGAGTTTCTCCAGGTTTTCGAAACGGTTTGGGAAGAGATGGGCGAGGATCATCGCAGAGATCTCTTTGCGTATCAGAACCGCCGGCGGCAGGAGCCCTTCTTTGAGCAGTTCCAGGATCGAGTCGGCATGATAGGAGATGTGGTGATGTTCGCCGTGGGGACATGTTTTGTTGCTCACCAGTGTGCGGCAGATGTCGCAGTAGGCATATTCGGGTGCCGTTTCGATTTGTATGCTGAATCCCTTGAGATGATCGAAGACCGACTGGATGCGATTCTTGTCGTAGAAGCTTCCCAACCCTGCGTGGTTCTGGCCGATGACCAGTTCGTCGCACCCGAAGTTTTCGGCGACGAGGGCGTCGAGAATCACTTCGTTGTAACCGGCGAAGATGTAGGTGTATTCCAGCGGCACGATGAGAACGCGGCTTGCCGGCAGGTAGTTTTTGACGAAGTAGTCCATCGACCGGTAGCGCAGGTCGTAGGGAAGGGCGGGATCTTCGCGGTAGGGTTTGAAAAGGAAGATCACCACGAGGTCGGAGCGGTCGAGCGTGGTGCGGATAAGCCGCTCGTGAGCCCGGTGGAGGGGACGGGCCGCCATCATCAGCGCGCTGGTCTTTTTCGCGCCTATCCGGTTTTTTGCCGTCTGTATCTTCTCCTTGATTTGTCTGTACCCGGGGTATTCGACGTGGTAATGTCCGCTGATGGCGTAATGCCCGAGGCGTTTCAGGGTCGCCTGGACACCGGGATGGGAGGGGTTCTGGGTGCCGTAGATTTCCCGCACACGCGCCTGGGGGTCAATCTCGAAAACCTCTTGCGTTTCGATCCAGCCGACCGGTTCGTGGTCGACCATCAGGATTACCTTCTCTCCGGGATGGAGCGATTTGAGCATCTCTTCGTTGCGTCGTCCTTTGGGTGCCAGGATGAAAGGGAAGGGAAAGCTATGGTTTTTGTAGCATTTGCTTTTTGTCACCTCTTCCGCGGTTTTTTGATCCATCAGACCATCGACCGGTTTGAGCAGTCCCTCCTGGACCAGCGCCAGTGTGGAGAGCGCTTCGCGATCGATATAGAGGGTTTTTTCACTTCTTTTTGAAGATGCCATACTTTTTCCTCTTTTCCCAGAGTGATTTTCGGGAGATGCCAAGCTTTTTGCTCAACTCCGTGTCGGGAAATTTGCTCTGGTAGTTGTGGATGATGAATTTGACGTAATCGTCAATCGTAAGAATCTCCGTGCGGTCGAAGATTTTGTGTTCGCTTACCAGCTCAAGGGTTTTCAGACCCGCCACCTCGTCTTCGAATTTCTCTGTCGTGGATGTGATGACGTCCCGACCTGCGATCGCTTCGAGAAAGGCTTCCCTTTCGCTTTTTTTGAGAGTCTGGAACTCCGGCATATAGGCGATATAGTCATCGTCCAGCGTCTTTAGCGCCTCCAGGGAGGATGAATCGCCCAGGGGAAGGTATTTCAAAGGGCGTTCCAATTCCTCTGCGAGTTTGAAGGCGTATGCGTCGGCCTGTTTCTGGTAGTTGGTCTTGACCATCAGGGGAAGAGAAGAGAGCAGGGAGTCAGGCAGCTGGATATTCTTGAGCTGGTGGTCGAGATACTCTTCGTAGAAAGCGCACCGTTTCTGAAGCTTTCTGAAATCGTGATAGTGGTTGATCTTACGGATCAGCTCTTCGATCATGAAGGGTTTTTGGATATAGTCGTGCGCACCGGCCTTGAGAGGGTCGGTGACGGTATCGTTGCTGATGTAAGAGACCATCAGAAGAATGATTTCGTTCGCAAAACTTTGGATGACAGGGTAGAAATCCTGCCCCGAAAGATTGGTGGATAGCAAGATTACATCGTAGCGTCCGCTGTTCTCGTTGAGGGCGTCGTTGACAGTCGCGTAAATATCGCATTCGTGGCCGAAGTCGATCAGTTTGCCTGCAATGCTCTGGGCAAGGTAGATTTCATCTTCGATAATCAGTATTCTCATGGTCGTGTCCAGTCAAAAAGTTTCAAAGTGGCAGATGCCTGAACAGCGACACCCTCTTTCCGGCCGACGAAACCGAGTTTTTCTGTTGTCGTCGCCTTGATATTCATATATTGCGGAGAAATGCCGAGCAGTTCGGCGAGCCGGAAACGCATGGAATCTTTGTAAGGGCCGATTTTCGGGATTTGGGCCATGATCGTGATGTCGGCTTGGAGAATTTCGAAACCGGTATGGGTGAGCAGATGGACCACATGGCGAAGAAGTTTGGCCGAATCGGCGCCGGCCCATGCCGCTTCGGTGTCGGGGAAAAGTTCACCGATGTCGCCCATCCCGGCAGCGCCCATCAGAGCGTCGATAAGTGCATGAATGGCGACATCGCCGTCGGAGTGGGCCCTGAAGCCGTAAGGCGCGTCAACCTGCACGCCGCCCAGGAGCATCGGTTTGTTCTCTTCGAAAGCGTGCACATCGAAACCCGTCCCCGTAAAACGAGCCGTCATGTCGGGAGGGGTGAGGCACGGAAGCAGTGCAATGTCTTCGCTGAAGGTGAGCTTGTGCAAAGAGGCGTCGCCGCCGACAAATGCTACTTTTCCACCCATTTGATGGATGGCGCTGCTTTCGTCGGTGAATTCCCGCTCCGTGGCGAGGGCTTTTTTCAGCATTGCCGTTCGGCTGAGCTGAGGTGTCTGGATGCGTAACAGATGTTTGCGGTCGATGGGCCTGCCCTCGTAATAGACAGTGTCGGGTACCGGCAGGGCCGGAACGGCACAGTCGGCCGTTTCGACAGCCGCCTGAAGGGTTTTGCACAGGGTCTTGTTGACACAGGGACGCGCCACGTCGCTGACCAGTACCAGCGGCGTATGGACCGTTTCGAGGGCATTTTTCAAAGAGGCGTGCCGGCTTGCCCCTCCTTCGACGAAAGTGACCTTCCTGTCGTCGATATGCCTTTTCATATAATGGAGTTCGTCCGAATGCCCGACAACAATGAGATCTTTGAACAGACGCATGGCCCGGAAGGTTTCAAGAACATGTAGCCAAAGAGGGACGCTTCCGATGCGAAGCCACTGTTTTTTGACAGGTTTTTGAAATCGGGTCGCTTCGCCTGCCGCGAGCAGCACGAGTGTTAAATCAGACAAAAATACTCCTAAATAACCTTATGTGTTACGAAAGTATACACAAGAAAAGCTTGCTTTTATCTTTTTTGTGCTAATTTTTGACACTCAAGTAGGAGGGACCAATGAGACAGGATTGGGTAAAAAAGCGTGAAAACGACAAAGTAAGAACCCAGATGTACTATGCCAAACAAGGCATCGTCACGGAGGAGATGGCATACGTTGCAAAAGTTGAGAAACTCGATGCCGAATTTGTACGGAGTGAAGTGGCACGGGGACGGATGATCATTCCGGCCAATATCAACCATCTCCATCAAAAACCGATGGCCATCGGAATGGGCGCAACCTGCAAAATCAACGCCAATATCGGTTCCTCCGCCGTCGCCAGTGATGCGGCCGGCGAAGTGGAGAAGGTAAAGGTGTGCCAGAAATATGGCGCAGACACCATCATGGACCTCTCCACCGGCGGCGATCTTGACGCCATCCGCCAAGAAGTGATCAAACATGCCGAGGTACCGATCGGGACGGTGCCGATGTACCAGATTCTGCATGACTGCAACAACAAGATAGAAGACCTGACCATCGACGCGATGCTCGAAGTGATCGAGCGCCAGGCGAAGCAGGGGGTGAGCTACTTCACGATCCATGCCGGTTTTCTGCTACGCTTCATGCCGCTGGTGGCGAAACGGAAGATGGGGATCGTCAGCCGGGGCGGCAGCCTGATGGCGGCGTGGATGATGCACTACCACAAAGAGAACCCCTTCTATACCGCCTACGACGACATTCTCGACATCTGTCGCAAATACGACGTCTCCCTCTCTTTGGGTGACTCTCTGCGTCCCGGATGCCTCTACGACGCCAGCGACGACGCTCAGCTGAACGAACTGAAAGTGCTGGGTGAGTTGACGCTGCGGGCATGGGAGAAGGATGTGCAGGTGATGATCGAAGGGCCGGGCCATGTGCCGCTCAATCAGATCGAGCGCAACATGAAGCTGGAACGGGAGTACTGCCACGAGGCACCCTTCTACATTCTGGGGCCGCTGGTCACCGACATCGCCGCCGGTTACGACCATATCAGCTCCGCCATCGGCGCGGCGGTGGGCGGCTGGCACGGAGCGAGCATGCTCTGCTACGTCACGCCCAAAGAGCACCTGGGCCTTCCCAACGCCGCCGACGTGCGCGAAGGGATCATCGCCTACAAGATCGCGGCCCACGCCGCCGACATCGCCCGGGGCCGCAAAGGAGCACGGGACATCGACGACGCCATGAGCGACGCCCGTTACAGTTTCGACTGGAACCGTCAGTTCGAGCTGGCCCTAGACCCCGACCGGGCCAGGGAGTACCACGACGAGACCCTGCCTCAGGATGTCTTCAAAGAGGCGGAATTCTGCTCCATGTGCGGCCCGAAATTCTGCAGCTACAAGATCAGCCAGGATCTGATCGAGGGCAACGTTGATATGTCGGAGTTCCAGCCGACGGCCAGCTGAGCCCGCGAAGCTGGCGCGTCATTGGTCGTCGGTCGTTAGAGAGGAACCCCTTTTTCCCATTCAAAGAGGGCCGAAGGCCCGTTCCAACGACCAACGACCAACGACTAACGACTAAAATTTAAAACCAAGGAGAAATCTGTATGACCGAAGAAAAAGTCAAAGAAGTACTGTCTACCGTTACCTATCCGGGATTCACGAAAGATGTCGTAACATTCGGATTTGTCAAAGGCATCGAAATCGACGGAGGCCGGGTGGCGGTGACGCTGGATATCACCTCCAGTGCACAGGAAGTGAAACAGCAGCTCGAAGATGAGATTCGCGAAAAACTGACACGCGAAGGCGCAGCGGAAGTGATCGTCATGATCCAGCAGCCCAAAATGCCCCGGGAAACCTCCAGCCACGGCAAGAACATCGCACCGCAGGTGAAGAACTTCGTCATGGTCAGCTCAGGAAAAGGGGGTGTTGGCAAGTCCACCACATCGGTCAACCTGGCGATCGCGCTGGCGATGGAAGGGAAAAAAGTGGGACTTCTTGATGCCGATATTTACGGCCCGAATGTTCCGCGGATGATGGGAATCGAAGAGATGCGCCCCGAAGTGGTCGGCAACAAAGTCAAGCCCATCCAGGCCTATGGCGTGGAAGTGATGAGTATGGGTGTGTTGATGGAGGAGGGGCAGTCGCTCATCTGGCGGGGTGCCATGATTATGAAGGCAATCGAACAGTTCCTGCGCGACATTCTCTGGAGCGATCTGGACGTGTTGGTCATCGACATGCCTCCGGGAACGGGTGATGCGCAGCTGACCCTGGCCCAGAGCGTGCCGGTGACCGCCGGTATCACGGTCACGACGCCCCAGAAAGTCTCCCTGGACGACTCCCGCCGGAGCCTTGATATGTTCAAGAAACTCCATATCCCCATCGCCGGTGTCGTGGAGAATATGAGCGGTTTCATCTGCCCCAACTGTGGCACCGAGAGCGACATTTTCGGTCGCGGCACCGCCCAGGCGGTGGCCCAAGAGTACGGAACGACCCTGCTCGCGCAGATTCCCATCGAACCGGCAGTGCGCGAAGGGGGTGACGAAGGCAAGCCCATCACCTATCACTATCCTGAAAGCGAAACGGCCAAACGTTACATGAAAGCGGCCGAGAATCTGTGGCAGACGATTGAACAGATCAACGAAGAGGGCGGTGTGAGCAACGAAGCGATTCAGCCCACGACCCCTCCCGGTGTCAGCGCCTGCTCCACCGGCGGCCACAGCGGTGGAAGCTGCGGCACCCACTGATTACTTCTCGTTTTATAACCGTACCTTCTCCCTTGCCTGTGGCGGCAGAGGAGAAGCACTTTTTTCTACTGCATGAAAAATACTGCAACTTCTACGATTCCACGAGTCAGCTTTTTAAAAAACTGATGTCACGCAGTATACACCACCATCCGCCCAGCGAGAATGTATGCAATGCGAGGCGAAAAGGTTTGGGCGTAGCAGTGAATGCGTTATCGTTGGACCCCGAAAGGGCGGCACCATCGCCGCACAATCTCCGCGTTGCGACGGCATCGGCGTAGCTTTGGCTACGCCTCACCGTCGCGCCTTGCGCTTGCACGACGCTGATGCTGCGAAAGATGGTGTATATTGCGTAATATCAGTTAAAAAAATGTTATACTTGGCGGCTCTTGAAGAAGGATCTTGCTTATGAATGGAAGATTTTTTTCACTGATACTATTGTTACTCTCTTTCTCCCTCTTTGCCCAGGAATCGGAATATAAACTTGGCAGAGGTATCAGAGTGGGGAAGCTCCCTCTTTATGCTGGGGGGTACTTTTCGTTGATGTATGAAGATCGTTCCCATGCTGGCAGGACATTGAAACTCGACGACGTTTCCCTGATGCTTTACGGAGAAAGCGGTCATTTTGGATATTTGGCCGAGATGGAAGCCAATGATGTCTACCGGGAGGATATTGGCGGCCCGGAGGCGGATGAAACGGTTCATGACCATTTTCATATCGAACGTCTCTATATCGACTATACTTTCGATGAAACGTATACGTTAAGAGGCGGGAAGTTCAATTCTCCCATCGGTTTTTGGAATCTGACGCCGATCAACGTTCTTCGCGATACCACGTCCAACCCCGTGGTGACGGAAATTCTTTTTCCCCGGTTTACGACAGGGGTGGATCTGCAATACAACGATTTCGAACATGCAACGACGATGGATTTAATGCTGCAGGCGACGAAAGATATGGATACGCTTCTTAGCCGTGAAGTCTACAACAACGTCGATCTAAATAGACATTTCGCCTTGGGTCTGTCCGGCAACCGGGAAAACTGGAGTTACCATCTAAACGGCGGCTATTTCCGTCTCGTCGATGAAAAATCCTATTACTATCTCTGTGCATCGGCCCAATATCTCTACCGAAAATGGAAAGTGCAGGGGGAGGTCGGTTCCCGGTTTGACAAGGAGAAGGCGGTTGTTCCCTATGTGGGGTATCTCCAGCTGCGATACCGCATCCAAGAGGGGCATGACGCGATCGTCAGGGTCGAAAGTTACGACAATCGGCAAAAAAAGCAAAGAGACACTTTCGGTGTTTTCGCCTACACCTACAGGCCATGGTATCCCGTCGCCATCAAAGGAGAGTATCAGTGGCATGCCATCGGTAGAAATGACAGATTCCTACTCTCCTTTTCCATGCTCTTTTAGGAATAGACATGGTAAGGCGGTTGGCTTTCATCCTTTTGCTTGGCCTCATACTAAGGGCTGAAGATCTGCTTGTCGTGACCAATCCCTCCAACGATATAGGCCCGCTCGACGCGGTGCAGCTGCGGCAAATTTACCTTGGGAAACGGCGTTACTGGAAAACGTTGAAACTCTTTCCGATCAATCTTCCGCCTGGCAATCCGCTGCGAAGAAAATTTGAAATCCATCTTTTGCATATGACACCTTCGGCTTTGGATGCCTACTGGATGAAAGAGCATTACCTCGGTCGCCGTCCGCCATATCGCGTGGAATCAATTGAAAGTGTCATACGTTTCGTGAAAAAACTCAAAGGTGCCATCGGCTATATTCCACAGCATCGCATGAGCCGGGATCTGAAAGTGATATATCGGATTGAAGATGAATGAGTTACTTGCAAGCGTGGTGCCGTATTCATTGAAAAACAAACTGCGCATCGCATTATTTCTTATCGGAATCATCCCTTTTATCTTCATACTTCTTTATCTGCACAACCTTGGGCGTCAGAAAATTCTGGACGATACCCTGGCCGTTCAACATGCCCAGATGCGGCTGGTGAAAAAGACGATCGAACAGCATCTCGTTTCGCTGGAAAAGGAGCTTCGGTTCCTTGCATCGTTGGAGATAATGAACGATATTGTCGTGGATGACGTGGATAAGCGGATTGCCGGATTGCTGAGTCAGAAAAAGCGTGATCTTGGCGACAAAGTCGATCTGTTCGCATTGAATGAGCATATGACCACAGTGGCTTCGACCACCCCAAGAGCCCACCCTTTCCCTTATGCCAAGCCTATGCAAAAAGCTTTGCGCCGAAAAAAGAATCACTTTTACGAGGGGAAATTTCTCATCTTCTTTACACCGGTCAAGACCTCTTTGCAAAAAGAAAAACCCTTGGGCTATCTCGTGCTCCGTTATGATTTGCAGGATCTGAAACGCTTTACATTGAAACAAAGAGGTCTTCAGACGATCTTCTATTTTCCCCAAAACGGTTTGCAAATCGCAGAGAATTCCCTTTCCCTGAAATGGAAACCGAAAAGCTGTGGGAAAGATCGGATCACCGAAAAATATCTTGTGCTATGTGAGCATTTCGGCGGTCCCCTTGGAGCAGGTGTCATCGTCAATGTGGTGGACAAAGTGACCGCTCTATCTTTTCTCGATCATTTCATACGGTTTTTGTGGATACTCTTTTCCATCGGATTTGGGCTTATCGCCATCTTTTCCTGGTGGGTCGGGGAACGGATTTTAAAACCCGTGGAAAAGTTGACCGATGCAACCCGGCATATCGTCCAGACAAGAGACTACGGTACCAGGGTCGACGTCGAATCCCGTGACGAGATAGCACAACTCGCGCGCCATTTCAATGTGATGGTTGCAGAGACACAGCGTACGCTGAGAATGTTGGAAGAAGAGAGCCGTCAGCGGCTTTTGCGCTTTGTTCAGTTGATCGCATTCTTCAACAAAATTATCCGGACCGAAAACGAACAGGCCTGTATCGAAACGGCTCTGGAAGAGCTTGGAAAACTGATGCCCACAAAACGCTTCTTTTTTACCTGGAAAGATCCTGAAAAAGAGGAAGCGACCATCAACCTGCCGCTGTATGTGAAAGATTTCGAAAAAGGTGGAAATGTTCTATATGGCGTGATCGTTCTGCGCGATCAAGCGGACGGAATCGATGTACACGAGATGGAATTTTACCGTTCCGTTGCCAAAATGATCATGCTGCAGCTCGATCAAATCCGGCTCATTAAAGGGATCAAAGCGGTCTCTTTGGCCAAATCGACCTTCATTTCACACATGTCCCACGAATTACGCACCCCTTTGCATACCATTTTGAGTGCCACGCAGTATCTCATCGGTTACGAGGGACTCTCGGCGTCGCAGCAGGACAGGGTATCGACCATCGAAGCGGCTGCGGGGCATCTGCTGGGAATGATCAACGATATTCTGGATCTGGTACAGATCGAAGCGGGAAAGGTGCCTGTCAACAAAAAAGAGTATACCTGTGGCGAGATTGCAAAGGTGGTGGAAGAGGCGATCGAAATGCTCAGGGTGCTGGCAGAGGAAAAAGAACTGGCCTTGACATTCCAAAACCGTCTGCAAAAAGAGCAAAAGGTGGTAGCCGATGTCGATCTTCTCAAACAGATTCTTATCAATCTGCTTTCCAATGCCATCAAATTCACCGAAAAGGGCAGGGTGGAAGTGGTACTGCGTCTTTGCGGCACGCATTGTTGCATCGAAATCTCGGATACGGGTGTTGGACTCTCGCAAGAGGAGATCGCGGCTCTTTTCGAAGAGTTCGGCCGAGTAGAAAAAGGGGTGGAAGGCAATCAAAAAGGCAGTGGGCTGGGACTGGCGATCAGCCGGAAGCTGGCCCGTCTTTTCGGAGGAGATATCGAAATTCATAGCGAAGGAGCGGGCAAGGGGGTGACGGCGGTGTTGTCGATACCGGTATCAAAGTAAATGTATTACTCTTTGATGGTATAGCCGATGCCGCGGACCGTGACGATGAGGTTTTTAAGGCCGGTTTTTTTTCTGATATTTTTGATATGGACATCGAGTATATTGCTCTGCTTGAGGCTGGAGTATTCTCTACATAGATGCTCGTTGAGCTGATAGCGGGTCAGAACGATGTTTTTGTTTCGAAGCAGAAGTTCCAACAGATCGAATTCCGTAGGGCTAAGGGTAACGGTTTCGTTGTTGACTTTCACTTCTTTGCTCTTGGTATCAAGACTTAGGGGTCCGCTTTCAAGAACCGTGCGCTTTTGTGGTGCTTCTCTTCGCAGTAACGCACGGATTCTGGCCAGAAGTTCGATGTTGGAGTAGGGTTTGCAAAGATAGTCGTCGCCGCCGGCATCGAGGACTGTCACACGGTCGTCCACTTCGCTTTTGGCCGAAAGCATGAGCACGGGTGTCGCGATTTCCATATCGCGCAACTCTTTCAGCAAAGTCAAGCCACTCCCATCGGGCAGGTTCCAATCAAGTAGAATGAGATCATACCGTTTTTCATCACAGTAGCCCATCGCCTCTTTGTAATCGTAAGCGACGTCGCATCGGTATTTTTCCTGTTCCAGCAACGCTTTGAGTTGATTGGCGACGCTTTTTTCATCTTCTACGATCAGCAGGTGCACATTCCCCCCTTCATTGATTTTGGGTAGCTTAGTATAAAAGTTTTTCTCTTAAGGACATCTCTTTCAAGTCACAAAAGCGCCGGTTGAGGCTTAGGAGATGGGTTGGGATGAGTCTGGGGTATTGGAAACGCCGTTCATGAAAACTTCATGTTTCTCCTTTACACTTCGAACCATGAAATTCTTTTTCAAAGGTTCGTTATGAAATACATCTTCAGCGTCCCCTTATCGACGGTTGCGTTTCTTCTTCTTTTCTCAGCGGAATTTGGCTACTACCTTCTGATTTTGCAAACCGGAATCGTCCAGTATCACCATTCTATTTTGTCCGAAATTTGGACAATGCCTGTCGGTGGGATGGTTGGGTTGGTATGGTCCGTTAAACTCTATCCCAATAGGCATTGGCTGATGCCTTCGCTGCTTTTTTTACAGCTGATTCTTTCACTCTATTATGCTTCCGCCAATGAACTTGCACTCTTTCTTTTGGGGTTGATAAGCGGTCTGACGGCGCCGATTCTCATTGCGATGGTGCCCAGGCTGTGGGTCGCCGTTGTCGCACTGGCATTCTCCTACATTTTTAGTACCTATGTATTCGATGTGCCCGCAATAGATAGAACTTTCATCGCATTGTTGCTCTCCGCAGTGGCTTTTGGCGCGTCGTTACTGAGCGACGTGCAGACAGAAGCAGGAAAGCATGGGACGGTTTCGTTTCACGATCTGCGAAACATATTTCTCTGGCTGTTGCTCGATGCCACACTCTTTGAGACCCTATCCAGGGATGTCGTCATGCATCTGTGGGGAGATGAGGGTTTTGTTTTCACGATTATCGTCTTCCATCTCGTCGGCCTTGTTGTCGCTTACCATATGCGCTCCCATCGGCACAATAACGCTCTGCTTCTGGTATTTTTCGCCCTCACTTATGTGGCCTACGCATCTGGTAGTCGGTACAGTCTGTCCGTGATCTATCCATTTGTCATCTCCTACTACAATGTTGTTATTTTGGCAAAATTGATCCATCTTCCCTATCCCAAAATCGCCGTGGCTTCCTCGAGTCTGTGGGCCGCATCGGGTTTGGGGCTTTTGATTGCCCTTTCGCATACTTTTGTGATTGCATGGATCGTTTTGGCCGCCTTGTTTTTCAATTATGTAGCCGATATGGTCCGTAAAAAACCGATCTTTTGTCCGATCTTGAAACCTTTCAATCTTAATACAGGAGGATCACTATGAAACAAACGACACGCCTACTGGCGGGTTCACTTTTACTTGGCATGACGCTTTTTGCTTCGGAAGCATCCCATACGCCGGCACCTTGCAACGGCATCGACTATCCCGTTGGATGGCGACATTGGAGTGTTATCGCCCTATCCCATAGGATCGACAACCACACCGAACGCGTGATTCTTGGCAACGATGTCGCCATCGAGGCTATACGCCACCATCAAACCAATCCATGGCCCGATGGTGCGATTCTTGCAAAAGTCGTTTGGAAAGAGCGCCGACTCAAACGGTGGCACGATGCGGTAGTACCGAGGCAATTCGTTCATGCGGAATTCATGTTCAAAAATGCGACGAAATATCGCAAAACCCATGGTTGGGGATGGGCCCGATGGGTATCTGAAAAGTTACAACCTTTCCGTGGGGGAGACCATGTCTGTATGAATTGTCACAAACCTGTCGCTTCACATGATTGGGTCTATACCGAACCGGCTCAATTCCCCAAGCGTGTTCGGTAAGGAGCGTTGCATGTTACGAAATATCATTGTGATTCTGTTGGCCGTTTCTTCTCTTTTTGCGGCACATCTGTCGGTTTTGAATGGGGTCGTTCGGGCCCATACGGAGGTATTTGGTGACTCGACGATCGATCCGCAGACACGTGGTGTCGTTTCGCATCTGAGGATGGATGGTGATGTCGAAACGATGAAAGGGCGCGTCGAGGTTTCAATGGCCGATCTAAAAAGCGACAATGCCAAAAGAGACGAACATATGATGCAAACGATCGAAGCGAATCGATTTCCCCATGCGACCTATAGGTTTGAAAAAGTGACCAAAAAGCGAGGGGATCATTATGTGGTCGAGGGGGTATTGACCTTCCACGGTGTTCAAAGGCCATTGCGAATCGACGCCCAGATCCAAAACGGTGCACACACCCTCGCTTTTTTGGGACATAGCGTTTTCAAGATGTCCGATTATGGTGTCAAGCCACCTAAGCTTTTCTTTTTGACGGTGCGCGACCGCATCGATTTAACGATCGATGTGACGTTAAAAAAAGAGTAAGGAAAAGGTGGCATGTTCAAATCCTATCTGCGTTACAAAACCAAAACGTCGCTGATTTTGCTCTCGGCGGTCTCTGCCATCGCTTCGATTTTCATGATTACGGCACTTGGCAACGGCATCATCGACATGTATGCCTCCATGCTTAGAACGGATGGCGATCTTATTGTCATGCAAAAAGGGGTTGCCGATACCTTTTTTTCCGATGTCAACCGCTCTTTGATCGCACCGATTTCAAAAATCGATCGTATCCGATCGGTGCAGGGGGTCATCGTAGGCGCCGGAGCGATCGATTCGGTGCCGATTGCGGGCATCTATGGGGTGACGCAAAACCGTTTTAAAAATTACGCGCTTAAAAGTGGCCGATACCCAAAAGAAAAAGAGGCCATCATCGGGGAGAGTATCGCCAATCTTTTGGACAACCCTCGTCAAATTCATTTGATGGGTCAACCTTTCAAGGTTTCGGGCATTTATCATAGCGATATAGGGTTTGAAAACGGCGGTGTTGTCATCAACATCGCCGATGGGGAGAAGCTCTTTAAAAAACGTGCCTCTTTTTTGCTCGTTTCTCTCAAAGATCTTGGCGAGGGGGTCGACGGAATCATCGCCAAAATCGAAAAACTCGACAAAGATATCGAAGTGAAGTCGACGGAGGCTTTCATCGACAATTACAACCAATTCAAAATCATACGTATCTCCAGCGGTGTGATCGCTTCCATCTCCTTTTTCATGGGATTTTTGGCGATTGTCAGTCTTATGAGCATGATGATCAACGATCGGCGTTATGAATTTGGTATCAAGCGAGCGATGGGTATTTCGCAATGGAGGATCGTTTGGGAGATCGTCGTTGAGGTGGTGGTGCTGATTTTGATTGCCTTTACGGTGGCGTATGGGATCAGCCTTCTGCTTTTGGATTGGTTGCAGCATATCCCGAAATTTCAGGGGTATTTAAGTGGAAAGATCGACCTGCCGCTGTTTGTTAAACTGCTGATCGGCTCTCTTGCGATGGCTTTAACTGGAGCGCTCATTCCCGCTTTTCTTGCGGCGCGGATCGATCCGATCATTCTCATTCACAGGGGGCAGTAGTGTTGCGCGTTGAACATGTGTCACATCGGTATGGAAACGAGTCGGTGCTGTATAACATATCCTTTGACTTCGAACCGGGCGGTTTTTATGTGGTCAGTGGTGAAAGCGGCAGTGGAAAATCGACGCTTCTATCCATAGTTTCTACCCTTTTGAAGCCTTCCGAAGGCGTAATCTACTACAACGGTGTGGCGTTGGAAAAGATTCGCAATATCGATCGTTTCAGAAATCGCAATATCGGTTTCGTTTTTCAGTTTCACTATCTTATCGGCCACTTGAGCGTCTATGAAAACGTCGCGATAGCCACGAAAAAAGGGCGAAAGGAGATCATGTCGCTTTTGGATCGTCTTGGCATCGTCGATTTGGCATCGAAATATCCCGACCAAATCTCCGGTGGACAGCGCCAGCGCGCTGCGATCGCAAGGGCGTTGATCAACGACCCGCGCTACCTTTTTGCCGATGAACCGACTGGCAATCTCGATTCGAAAAATTCCCAAAAAGTTTTCGAACTGCTTCGTCAAACCGATGCGACCCGAATCGTTGTGACCCACGATAAGAGTGTTATTGAACCTACGGATTGTCTTATTGAGCTTAAGGATGGTAGGCTATGTTGAAAGAACGACTCGTGCCTTATGTCAAATTTTCTTATCTTTTTCTTGTGATGGCCGCTTTTTTTGGCCTTTTGTACGCCCTTCAGCTACTGGGATTCGGGATCGATCTGATTCGTCCGGATTTGACGCGATCGTTGCATATTTCACTGATGCTTTATGGTTTCATTCCTCTTATGATGAGCCTGTTGCCTTTTGCCCTGTTCGATAAAGATGGGGTGATCAACGAGAAGGCGATCGCTTCTTTGGAGCGTTTTTTGTGGCTATGGACCATTTTTCTCGTATTTATGATTTTCTCGATTTTGGCCGGTGCCACACGTGGACTGCCTTTTTACGATTTTGCCTATGAGCTCAATTTTCTTTTGGCCATGGCAGGGATTTTCTATATTACAGCGATTTTTAAAAGCATCGCCCATTACGAAAAGAAGCCGCTTTGGGTTCAAGTTTCCTTGGTTGCGGTTATCGTCAGTCCTATAGCGCTATTGGTGTTGATGCATCCAAAATATGGACAAGTAGAAAAAATGCTGATGGGACCCCATGGGGACAATACTTTGGGCATGAGTTTCGCACTGGTTGTCATCTACTATCTCGCGGTGAAACTCGCTTCGCCCAATCCCGCGTTTAAAACCCGATGGCATTTGCTGTGGATCGTCCCTTTGGCTGGATATATAGGAAGTGTCCTCTATCGATCTTTTATCGGTTCACTCTCCTATGATGCCGAATGGTTCTTGCAATACCTGACACTGTTTTATATTCCCCTTTTTGTCGTTTGGTGGAAAGATGCGAAACTTTCGATAAAAAAACATTTAACGCTTTTTATCTCCATGGCGGCTTTTCTCTTTGCGGATGCGGAGGGTAACATCTTGTTCATTCCTCACCTGCGCGCTCTCTTTCATCGAAACGATCTGGTGGTGGGGCACGCCCATGTGGCGGTTGGAATCGGATTGCTGTTTCTTGCGCTTTCCATCATCGAACCCTTCGTCAAAATTTCCATAAAGCGAGCCTTGTATTTGACGATGACGCTATGTATGATGGCACTCGTTCTTTCCATCAGCGGTTTTGCTCAGGCCGGATTTTTACCCATGCATATCGAGACGATGTGGGCGTTGCGCGCCCTTTTTGGGCTCTTTTTTATCGTGGGGTTGCTCTATCGATTACCGGTGCATTTTCTTCGACGGATGCGAAGCGTGGATTGGTACAACATGGCCGGATTTCTATCCGATGGAATCAGTGGATTCGTTTTGGTTCTTTTTGGCGGTTGGTTGTATTCTTTTATCGCACAAGATTATGCCCCCGGGTATCAGCAGGTCGTCTTTGGTTTTGTCATGGGGGTAGGGTGTATGCATCTTCTGGGGCTTCTGTTTTTTCGATACGCCCATGCCATGGCACAGGCGACGGTGATTGTAAGAACTTTGACGGCTGCCGGTTTTTTTGCGCTATATAAAGTGGGCGTTTTGGGATGGATCGCGCTTGTGATCGCCTTGGTTGATTTTTTCTTCGTGTTGGTCTATCTGTTTAAAGTGAAAGATCAAGCAAGACTTTGCAGGGTGGAGGCCGTATGAAAAGGTTGCTGCTTCTTTTATGGGTGGTTGGGGTTGGATTGTTCGCCCAGATTCGTGTGGGTGATACGTTTCCCGATATGACGCTGCCGGATCAATTCGGGAAAAAACACCCCGTAAGCTCAGAAGATAGAATGGTTCTGATCGCTTTTGAAAAAGATCTTTTTCTTGCCATGAGTCAAAAGTTCAAGCATGAAAAAAAGGGATTTTTAAAAAAACATGCCATCAAAGTGATCGCCGATATCAGCGGTATACCTGTTTTCATCGCCAGGATGTTCGCCATACCGAAAATGCGCACCTATCCATTCTCTATTCTACTTATTCGGGACGATTCGGGGAAGCGATTTGAGCGAAGAAAAGGAAAAGTGACGCTTTATATTTTGCAAAACAAAAAAGTGTGCGATGTTAGATTTGTCTCACCTGCAAATCTTGACACCATCATTACACATGACGGGCAAAAAAACAGAGCCGGCATTTGAATGATACGGTTTCAAAACGGAAGATTTGTTGGAAAATACGACACTTCCGACTATGGAGGAGTCTTCCAGATTCTAAAATGGAAGCTTTTTTACAGACGCAAAAACGTAGAGGATGGCAGTACTTTAAAACCGGTCGATATGTCCGAAAAATTGGCCAGTAAGGAAGATTTTCTTTGCTGGATTTCCCACGCTTCCTTTCTTGTGCAGCTCAACCACAAGCGCATTTTGATCGACCCCGTTTTTGGCAATATCCCTTTTTACCGACGCGCGATCCCCGCTGCTTATGCGCCACACATGCTTGGCAAGATCGACTATCTTCTTATCTCCCATACCCACTACGATCACTTCGATGCCCCTTCGATCGCGGAGATTTCGAAAACGTCACCGGTGGCGATCGTGCCGCTACGTATGGACAAACCATTGAAGCGAATCGTTCCTAAACTTGAGTGTATTCGGCTTGGGTGGTATGAGTGCCATGAACAGGATGGAATAAAAATCACACTCGTTCCCGCCAGACACTGGGGAAGGCGCGGCCTGTTTGATAAAAATCGTGTCCTTTGGGGTGGTTACATCATTCAAAGCGCTGATATAACCATCTATTTTGCGGGAGATACGGCTGTGGGTGAGCATTTTCAAGAGATCGGCAAGCGCTTTTCCATCGATTGGGCACTTTTGCCTATCGGTGCGTATGAGCCGGAATTTGTGATGAAACATCACCATCTCAATCCCGAAGAAGCCTTCGGCGCCTACCGGCAGCTTGGAGCGAAAAAGATGATCCCTATGCATTACGGCACTTTCCGGCTCAGTGACGAACCTCTGGGTGAGCCGTTGAAACGGATCGAAAAGATCGCCGCGACACATCCCGGAATGCTGGAGATTCTCAAGCCGGGTGAAGTAATGAGATTGTGAAATGTTTGAATTGTAACCATTTTTTCGGTGCGTTGGCAGTTGCGTGTGCATGAAAGCCCTATGCGGTCCATGTGACGTAGAAGATGGCAGAAACTGTGCGATGCCTGCGTCTTGTTACGTGGTGCACCATCGTTTTTTTCCGTCACTTCCCCTCAGCCCTTCATGAAAAATTCATATTCATCCTCTAATTTAGAGGCACAAATACAAAAATTTAGGAACAGCGTATGAAAAAATTCGAGTTGACCATTATCGTACCTGTATACAACGAAATTGAGAACCTCCCGCGGTTGGGTGCGGTTTTGCGGAACTATCTTGACAGAGCATCCAGAAAAAGCTGTGTACTGTTTGTAGATGACGGTTCCACCGATGGAAGCGGCAGTGCGATCCATAAACTTTGTAGAGAAGAGGAACGTTTCTTCTGTATCTCTTTTCGTCAAAACCGTGGGCTCAGTACGGCGATCAAAGCGGGAATCGACTATTGTGATACCCCGATATTGGGCTATATCGATGCAGATCTGCAGACCACGCCGGAAGATTTTGAATTGTTGCTACCCTTTATCGAAGAGTATGATGCCGTGGTCGGTTATCGCACCAAACGAAAAGATAGTTGGAGCAAAAAGATACAGTCCAAAATCGCCAATGCCATCCGGCGATGTATGATCGATGACGGGATTATCGACACCGGATGCCCGCTCAAACTTTTTCGCACCGATATATGCAAAAAAATTCCCTTTTTCGATGGCATGCACCGCTTCTGGGCGGCACTTGTACTGCTTGAAAACGGCCGTGTGAAGCAGGTGCCCGTCCGGCATTTCGAACGTATCGCCGGAAAATCGAAATTCAACTTTTTCAACCGATCCATCCGACCTTTGCAGGATATGTTGGCGTTTCGCTGGATGAAAAACCGATATATTCACTATGTCTTCGTTTCGGAGATACTGCCTTGAGCTTCTCCTGGTGGATTTACGGCATAGGGTTTTTGGCCCAGGCACTCTTTTCTGCCCGGCTGCTGGTGCAGTGGATTCACTCCGAACGGATGCGACGCGTGATGACACCGGAGCTTTTCTGGGAGTTGAGTCTGCTGGCCTCTTTTTTGATGTTCGTCTACGGTTGGCTCCATGACGATTTCGCCATCGTGCTGGGACAGAGTGTCAGTTATTTCATCTACATCCGCAATATGCAGCTGCAAGGGACGTGGTCCCGGCTCTCCAGGACACTTCGGGGCTTTTTGCTTCTTTTTCCGTTGCTGGTGTTGGGATATGGGTTCAATAACGGCGAAATCGATAGCGCCCGTTTTTTTCACAATCCGGCCATTCCGAACTGGCTGCTTGTGTGGGGCAGTGCGGGACAGCTGCTCTTTACATTCCGTTTCGTCTACCAGTGGTTGCTTTCGGAACGGGCACGCCATTCGCACCTTCCCGTGGGATTCTGGCTCATCAGCCTTGCAGGCTCTTCGATGATACTTCTGTATGCCATATGGCGCCGTGATCCGGTGCTTTTTATTGGGCAGATTTTCGGTTTTGTCGTCTATGGCCGTAATCTTTGGCTCTATTTTCTCGCAAAAGGGAGGCGCATTCCTGATGAAAACCGGATTTGATCGAAGCATGGCGCTTTTTTTGTTTTTTGCGGCGGTGGTACTTCTTATGGGTGCGGGAAGTTACGGGGTGATCGAAACGAGTGACGCCCGTTACGCCGAAATTGCACGGGAGATGCTGCATGGCGAAGACTGGCTCCATCCTTCTTTACTTGGGATACACCATTATCACAAGCCGCCGTTGACCTATCAGATCACGGCGCTTGGATATGAGATTTTCGGTATCAATCCATTCGGCGCACGTTTTTTCCTCCAGATTTCGGTCTTGCTGCAACTGTGGGTTGTCTATGCGATGGCAAGGGCGTTGGGGTTGAGAGAGCAGCCCGCCCGTAGGGCGGCCATCATCTATTTTACTTTTCCCCTCGTGCTGGCCTCTTCGCGCGACCTGACGACCGATTCCTTTTTGACCACATTCGCACTGGCGACCATGTATGCCTGGATTCGGTATCGACGGCAGGGTCGTGTAGGGTGGCTCTATCTTTTCGCTCTTTTTCTGGGGTTGGGTTTCTTGACCAAAGGACCGGTCGTTCTGATCGCACCCGGGCTTTTGGCTCTTTTGTGGCGGCCGGAAATGCCACGGCATAAGGTTTCAAAACGCCATCGATTCGCAGCTTTCGCCCTGTTCGTATTGCTGGCGGGGTCCTGGTTCGTCTATTTGGCATGGGAAAATCCCGCGTTTTGGAACTATTTCATCGAACGCCAAACCGTCCAGCGTTTTGGTAGCAACGTTTTTCATCGGCATGAACCCTTCTGGTATTACTGGGTTTTCGCTCCGTTGGTCGGCCTGCCCTGGCTGGCGGCACTGCCGTGGTTGTTGGTGAAGGCAGGAGAAAGAGGCAGGAAAGAGAAGCTTCTTAGTACACTCTTGTTGGCCGGTGGCATCGGCATCCTCTTTTTCTCACTCTCTTCTTCCAAACGGATCTTCTATATTCTTCCTCTTTTCGTTTTTTTCGCCCTGGCGACCGCCATCTTGATCGACCGGTTGGAGAACCGGGAGAGCCGTCGCCTGGCGAAAGGAATGACATTTTATACCGTGGGAGCTGCCATGCTCTTTTTCCTCATGCCGTGGTTGCCTTTGAAAAATGTGCATGTTCCTCCCATCGTCGACCTTTATGCGTTGGGGGCGCTGGCGGCGACAGGATGGATGTGGCGTTATGTCGATTCCAGCAAAAGCCGGGCGGTGCTGACGGCATCCATCGCGTCTGTGGTATTGCTTTTGTCGGCTACGGCGACGCTCTCGCTCTCTTCCGCCTCTTTCAAAATCGCCGACCCTGTGGCGAAATGGATTCGTCTCCATCACCTGCAGAATCGGACACTACTGGTTTACGACAGGCGTCTTCCTTCGCTGGCTTTCGCCCTGGACAAACCGATTGTCTCCCTCTATGACGGCAGTCGCGATCTTGACCGGGAGACACAGTTCGAACGGAGTGATCGATGGAAAAAAACGCTTTACAATCTTAAAGATCCCGAAGATGAGAAGCGACTGAAACGTGCACTCTCTGGCACTTCCTATTTATTGGTTCTTTATAGAAAAAGATTGCCCAAAAATCGGCAGTGGCTCATGGAAAATCTTGGGCATCAACAAAAAATCGGTCGGTGGAAGCTCTATTTTTGAGCCTTTAGATTTTCCATCGAATCTATGTTTTGGAGTGATCTGAATGGGATGACGAATCAGTCAACTTCTTGACGATGAGATCCCTGTTTTCGCAGAATTTCCCGTTTTTTTCGATCAAAAAGAGGTCGTTGACCCGGTCTTTCCGTGTCGTGATGACCGCCGTGGCGATATCGATGCCCAGTTCGTCGAAGTAGTGGGCCACGTAAGCCATCAGTCCGCGCTGATTGGCGGTTTTGATCTGCATCAAGGCGTAAGTTTTCGTATGCTCGCAGTCGATGGTGATCTCCCTGGGTTTGATGAGTGGTTTCTTGAGTTTGATTTTTTTGTTCATGTCGAACGAATCGTGAATAATCTGCTCGACCATCGGAATCTCTTCGTCGGCGATGGTGTCGTTGAACTCCAGAACGAAATATTTGACCCCGTCAAAGAGTTTGAAAATCTCCATCGTGACCAGTTCCAAGTGGCTCAGTTTTCCCAACAGATAGCCGAGATTGATAGGGATTTTCCGGTAAATTTCGATTTTCAGCGTCTCACCTGCCGTAATCTGCATATCGTAGTCAAGAACGGTGCGCGCCCTTTTGGCGATATCGAGAATCTCTTTCGTTGAATGTTTGATGAAAAAGAGGTTGGATTCGATTGAAAGAATCTTCTTCTGCAGGGACCTGGGAAGCTCCTTGAACTCAAGAATGCGTCTGAGTGCGTGCTCCCTTCGCAAACGTTTGGCCGTTTCGTCGATAATGGCGGGTTTTTCAAGCATTTCGACTGCGGCAAAATAGAGGGTCTTGAGCATCCGCTCGGTAAAGGCGTTGTAGACATTTTCCCCGACGGCGTTAACATCGCAATAGGTGAGAATGAAGAGCATATCCAGCAGTTTGCGATTGCTCAGAGGTGCGACGAATCGGGAGACGGTCGACTCGTCGTAGATATCTTCGTTATGGATTGTATAGGTCATGCGCGTATGGTGTCGGATAAGCAAAATGCCCTCTTTGATGAGCTCTTCGCCAAGGCCGAGTTTCTTCGCATAGATTTTAAAAAGGTCCGCTCCGACATCTCGATGGTCCCTGATGCGTCCCTTGCCGGCATCGTGGAGCAGAGCGACGAGTTTCAGCATCGCCCGGGAGTCTCTGTCGAGTCCTTCGAACATCGGCTTGAGAAGTTCGTGCCGGAGATTGTCCAGTGCGAGCAGTGTATGGTAGGAGTGCAGGTCCACAGGGTAGTGGTGGTATCCGTCGAACTGCGGCAGATACATGATGCGTTTCATCGGCGGGATGGTCTGGGGAAGTTTGCCGCTTCGGTAGAGTGCTTTGATGACGGAGGCGCTGTAGGGGAGATAGAAAATCTGCCGGATAGCGGTGGTCAACTGCTTTCCTTTGCTTTTGGGAACCTCTGTGCGGTCGATCAGATGCTCAAAGGAGGCATCGGTTACGACCGGAAAGCGGGCCGCCTCTTTCAACAGAAGTTTGAGATAGGAAAGAAACGTCCGCGGTTTCAGGTTTCTGCGTGCATAGAGTGTGTCCTGGCATCGGAAAATACCGGGTTCAACCATCTCTTTTTTCAGCAATGGAATATGCCTTGCATCGAAGAGGTAGGGTCGGCTGAGCAGACCTACCCAGTAGGAACTCTTTTTCCGAATGATGTCCAAGGAGTGGAGGGTGCGTGTGACAAGCTCTTTTTGCGCCTTTTGCGGATTTCTCTTTTCGATACCCAGCAGATCGGTCACATTGGGGACGAGTTCAAGGCGCAGGGTGTCCTCTTTTTTCTTCGCACTCAGGTGCAGTGCGGATCGGACCCGGAAGATGAATTCCAGTGCCGAGCGGTACTCCGCGTAGTCGGCTTCGTCGATGACGCCGCCTACCAGTTCACGAAGGCGGGAGACATGGTGCCGCACCGATGCGATCCAGAAGGCGAGGTTGGCATCACGGATGCCTCCCACACACTCTTTGATGTTCGGCTCCATTGTGACAGGGTGTTTGGTATGCCGTGCTTCGGCCTCTTCGAGTTTGCTCAGAACATACTCTTTGGGCTTCTTCCGGCGGATGAGGCCGAGCTCTCTTTGTGTCTCCATCCAGATGAAATTTGAGCCGATGATGAAACGCGATTCCATCAACGCCGTCTTGATCGTGATATCCTCCTCCGCCACGTCGGACAGCTCCGCTATCTCGTGCACCCTGTGCCCAAGCTGGAAGCCGGCGTCCCAGGCGATATAGAGAATCTTTTCGATAATCTCCCTGATGTTGTAGCCGGGTATCTCTTTGTAGACGATCATCAGGTCGATGTCGCTGTAGACACAGAGCTGTTCGCGGCCGTAGCTTCCCAGGGCAACCAGTGCGATAGGTACGGAGTTGCGCATGGGCTGGAACTCCCGAAACATCTTGCGAAGAACCACTTTGTAGATGATGGAGAGAAAATAATCGATCTTCCGGGTGTGATGGACGAAAAAAGCTTTTCCCTGGGTCTCCTTGAAGATCTCTTCGAGATTGTCAAGATACTCCTTGATAGCCTGTTTGAGCAGTTTGGAGATCTGAAAATCCGGAGCGTCCTGATTGAGCAGTGATTCGATTTCGACGGTCAAATCCACGGTGAAACCTTTTTGCGAATGGGTAAAACTGTGTCGTTTGGGTATAATAGCGCAAAATTTAGGAATGGACGGTTAGACGATGGATATAGTTGAAAAAGTTCGCAGCGGCGGGCGCATCGGGATGGATGATGCGCTGAAACTCTACGATCTGGACCTTTTTACGCTGGGAGAACTGGCCGATGAAAGACGCAGAGCGCTGCATGGGAAAAAGACCTATTTCAATATCAACCGCCATATCAATCCGACCAACGTCTGCAAGGATGTCTGCAAATTCTGCGCCTACAGCGCCAGCCGGAAAAACCCAAATCCCTACACGATGCCCCTCGAAGAGATCGTCGCCATCGCGAAGCAGACCTGGGAGAAAGGAGGCAAAGAGGTCCATATTGTCTCGGCACACAACCCCGATGCCGGACTCGATTGGTATCTGGGCATGTTCAAAGCGATCAAGGAAGAGCTTCCCGATATTCATATCAAGGCACTGACAGCGGCCGAAATCAACTTTCTGGCCGAAGAGTATGGACTCAGCGTCGACGAAGTGATCGACAAAATGGTCGAAAACGGGGTCGACTCGATGCCGGGAGGCGGAGCGGAAATTTTCGACGAAGGGGTGCGCGACTATATATGCAAGGGAAAAGTGAGCAGCGAGGGATGGCTCGACATCCATCGCAAGTGGCACCTGCGCGGGAAAAAGTCGAACGCGACGATGCTTTTCGGGCATGTGGAGACGCGGGCGCACCGTATCGATCATATGCTTCGCCTGCGCAATCTTCAGGATGAAACGGGCGGATTCAACTGTTTCATACCGCTGGTTTACCAGAAGGAGAACAACTATCTCAGAGTGACCGACTTTCCCACCGGGCAGGAGATTCTCAAGACGATGGCTGTCGCCCGCATCGTGTTGGACAATATTCCCCATCTTAAAGCCTACTGGGTTACGGCGACGATCAATCTCGCCCTGATCGCCCAGGAGTACGGTGCCAACGACCTTGACGGCACTATAGAACGGGAGTCGATCCAGGCCGCGGCCGGCGCCAAAAGCGCCCACGGCATGCCGCTTGTGGAGTTCGTCCACCTGATCAAGGACAGCGGGTTTATTCCTATTGAGCGTGACAGCCTCTACAACGAACTGAAAGTGTGGTGATGAAACGCGTCCGGTACGATTACGAAACCTTCGTCAAAGATCTGAAACAACTGGCCGATTCGATTCCCGACTCTTTTAATGCCATCGTCGCGATCGCCCGCGGGGGCATGACGATGGCCCACCTCTTGGGAGAGTACTGGAACATTCGAAATGTCTTCGTCATCAACTCCATTGGCTATGAAGAGACGAGAAAACTGGAAAAGACGAAGGTTTTCAATATTCCCGATCTTCTACCCTGTGACGATATCCTGATCGTCGACGACATTGCCGACAGCGGAGAGACGATCAAGGCGGTTCTTGATACACTCAAAGCGCGTTATCCCGACAAGCGGTTTAAAACAGCGACCCTATTCTTCAAGCCCAACAAGTCGATTGTCCGCCCCGATTACTGGCTCAAGGAGGTCGATGACGAGTGGATCGACTTTTTCTGGTCGGATGATCTCAAAGCGCTTACCTGACTCCCATGCCGCCCATCATCTGACCGAAATCCATCGGTTGGCACTGTATGGCTTTTGAAACGGGAATCCGGGGTTTGGCCCCTTTTCCGAAATCCTCGAGGTACATCACCGTTTTGCCGTTGCTCACCATTTTGACAATCCCAAAAGGTGTCTCACTGCTGACCCAGATCTCTCCTTCGGCATTGGCGTCGGGAAGATCGCCTTTTTGGCTTTTGTAGACCGCCACATGGACCTTTTTGCCCGTCGGCGTGGTGTAGGTTCCAAAACGCAGGGCCGGTTTTTCGGGACTGTAGGCTTCGGGTGTTTTGGTCATGGGTTTCTCCTGCTGCTGCATCATCCCCGCCATATTCATCGACATACACATCAGTTGGGGACCCTGCTGCATCACCATTTTGATCTCTTCGTCGCTCTTTTTATCCATCCATATCTGTGAAACCCCTCCGAATCCGCGCATTTGCGGGTTGTCTATAATGATTTCCACACCGTAGGCCGGTTTTCCGTCGATCTTCGCTTCACCCAGATAGATGAGCTTCTCTTTCATCTTTGAGCCTTTTCCCATCTTCATAACAAGGATGGCCCATTCGCCTTTTTTCAACTCTTTAAACCCGGTGTAGTTCGATGCCGTTGCGGCAGTGGCGAACAGGAGCGACACCAGTGCCGTTACGATTCTGGTCCAGAGTTTCATGGCTTTCTCCTTTTTCTTGACATTATGCCATGATAAAGCCAAAAACCAGAAAAAAGAGAAGTGACAGAAGAGCCGCTGCCAAAGCCCATGGAAGCTGTGTTTTGACATGGGCGATGAGGTCGCATCCGGCGGCCATGGCGGAGATGATGGTGGTGTCGGAAATGGGGGAGGCGTGGTCTCCGAAGACGCCGCCGGAGATGACGGCCGCGACTGCAAGGGGCATAATGGCTGCCGTGTCGGCATCCATGCCGGCGGCCATCGTGATAGCGATAGGCATCATGATCGAGAAGGTGCCCCAGCTTGTGCCGGTCGAGAAGGCGATGATGGCGGACAGCAGGAAGATGCCTGCCGGCAAAAGGGAAGGGTGGAGAATGGCGTTGGCAAAATGTGCCATATAGGCGCCCGTGCCCATCTTCACCGTCACATCACCGATGGCGAAGGCGAAAATCAGTATGGCGGCAATCGGTATCATCGTTTTGGCGCCCCGCAAAATGGCTATCACGATCTCTTTGGGAGGCATGGTCCCTTTGAATAGATAATAGATACTTGAGAGAGCGATCGAACCAAGAACCGCGGCGAAAACGGATGTCGAACCGCTTCCTTTGAGCAGGTTTCCGCCACCGGTGATATAGAGAAAGAGGAAAACAAGCAGCAGAAGCGAAACGATCGGTACGAGGAGTGCGTAGATATCTCCTTTGTTTTCACGGAGCCGGAATTCCGGCGGATCGATGCGGGTGTAGGCAGGAAAATCGATCCCTTTGAGAATGGTATACAAAACGAGCAGAACCGAGAAAAAGGCGTAAAAATTGTAAAGCAGGGCCGATCCCAAAAGTCGGAGCGGCTCGCCTTCTATAGTGCCCGCCTCGATTTGTGAACCGATGAGCCCAAGCAGCAGCGCACCCCAGGCATTGAGCGGGAACATCGTACAGACCGGTGCCGCCGTGGAGTCGCAGATATAGGCGAGTTTCTCCCGGGATGTGCCGAATCTGTCGGTCAGCGGGCGTGCGACGGTCCCCGCGATCAGGGAAGTGATGGAAGATTCGATGAAAATAGCAAGACCGACGAAGAAAGGAAGAAGCTCCGCCTCCCTTTTGGAAGCGATCAGTTTTTTTCTCTTCTGGATAAAATCGACAAAGCCGTTGACGCCGCCGCTTCGCTGCATCAGTTCGATGATGGATCCGACAAAAACGGCGAATATGAGTGTTTTGACGACCCACCCTTTTTCAAAAAGAGCAAGAATGCTCCGACCGCTGTCCAGCAGGGCTGCCAGGAGTGCGTGGTCGATGATGAGGTATCCGCAGAGCACACCGATGAAAAGCGAGAGAATGACGTTTCGCGATATAATGGCAAGAACAATTGCGATCAGCGGAGGGAGCAATGAGTAGATACCGTAACTGTCGTCCACATGTTCGAGCACTGTTTCTCCTTTGGGGTATTTTAGCAGTTTTGGCGTTTGGAGGCGATGAATCGCAGGCTCTTTTGAATAGGAGCCGACAGATGGTGAAACTTTATGATGCGTTGGGACACACGGCGATGATGGCCCGTTTCGAAAAGCGGCAAGAGGCTTGGCGCCAGGTGGGGGAACCCTGGCGTGTGATGGTGGGAAGAAACGGCCTTGGTAAAGAGCGGGAGGGGGACGGCAAGACGCCCACCGGGATTTTCTTGCTTGAAGATGTGTACGGATACCGGCAGACAGCGACGAAGATGCCCTTTTTCCTGATGGCAGACGACAATCTGATCTGCGTCGACGATACCCGCTCGAGGTACTACAACCGAATCGTCGACAAAAGGCGTGTCGTGAAGGACTTCGGAAGTTACGAAACGATGCACAGAGAGGACGGACTCTACGAGATTGTCGTGACGATGGGATACAACCGTGAAAAGACTCCCGGGAAAGGTTCGTGCATATTCTTGCATATCGCCAACGGCGACAAGCCGACCGCCGGATGCGTGGCGATGGAAAAAAAGCGACTATCCGCCCTTGTCGCATGGCTCGATCCTGCGAAAAAACCGGTCATCGTCGTGGAGCGGTGGACACCTGCAGCGAGATTCGCCCGGCTTTACCGCTAAATGGCGTGCCGAGTCGGATCTGGATGGATTGTATGGCCGAAAACCGCAACTTACCTCACATCTTAATAATCGCGACTCAATACAACACCCGGGCCAAATAGAGTCCGTTCGCGGGCGCGAGCAGCACGGAATGCCGTGCCTCTGCCGCCAACTGCTCCTCAATCTGTTCCGTTGTCAGTTTTCCTTCCAAAACCGCCAGTGTCGCAGCGACTATCATGCGCACCTGGGAACGCAGAAAACCGTCCGCTTCGAGATAGAGAATCGTGTAGTTTCCGAAACGTTCCACGTCGGTTCGGTAAATGGTGCGTATCGTCGAACCGGGATCGCTTCCTTTTTTGTGAAAAAAGACAAAATCGTGGGTGCCTTCAAAAAAAGAGAGTGTCGTTTTCATGTTTGGGATATCGGCTTTGGGAAAATAGTGGCAGTAGGGCATCTCGAAAGGTGTCGGGAGGCTCTTTTTGACAAGATAGCGGTAGATGCGCCGTCTGGCATCGTATCGGGCGTGGAAATTCTCCCTGACAGCAGCGATGTGCTTGATCTGGATATGGGGTTTTAGGAGTCGGTTGAACATGGCCCGGAGTCTGGGCAGATCGTCATGCCAGTGGGCCGGCAGGTCGAAATGAACGACCTGCCCGGTGGCGTGGACGCCACGGTCGGTTCGTCCGCTGCCGACAAGGGGAGTGTGGATGCCCAGCCGTGCCGCCGCGCGCGCGAGGGCACCGCTGACGGTTTTGGGGGTCGTGGTCTGACTCTGGAAACCGTAATAGGCCGAGCCGTCGTAGGCAACTACCGCTTTGACACGCATTTTTCTGACGTTGGGAGTGTGGAGTTCACGCTAAAACCTTTTCTGTACCTTCAGATAAAAGAGCGATGCCCCGGCCGCCAAAAAGAGTGCCAGAAAGGCGATGGAGGCTGTCGGCGACGTTTTTGCGACGCTCGATATGACGCCGTAGTAGATTGTTGTGACCGCCAGAATCGCGAGATAGGAGTAGTTTTTGTCGTATCTTGGATGGATCACGCCGTAACTGAGCGCATAGAAGATGGTAAGGAGCGGGAAGAGACTCACCGCGACGAAGATAATGAAATCTTTCCGCCGCTTCTTGTCGGTGAAAGCCATCAGCCAATACTCGATCAGATTATGGTAGGTAAAGGGTTTGTGGACCGAAGTGTCATAGATTTTCATCGTTTTGAAGTTGATCTGATCGATCACGTCGTGCCGGATTCGGTAGGCCTCTCCGTTTTTGAGCTGAAGTCCCATGACGCCGTTTTCATTGACGAAGCTCCCCTCTCTGGCGATGAGAACCTGCTCCTCTCTCGGATCGGAGGCGTTGTAAAGAACGATGTTGTGGAGTCCCCCCTCTTCGTCTTTCGACTCCAAAAAGACGAGCCAGTCGCCGAATTTCTGCCCGAACTGGCTTGGTTCGATATTCAAGACCGCATGGACGCTTTTATAACTGATGAACGATTTGGTCAACTGTTTGGTGATCGGAATCAGCGCCAGAGAGAGCAGCAGCAGCAAGGCGACGGTCATGAATGTCAGAGGTCCGAAAAAGCGGAGGAGTCTGTGGGGCGAAATGCCGAAAGTAAAGAGTATGATGTTCTCGAAATCGTTTGAGAGTTTGACCATCGTCAGTGTCAGTGCTGCAAAAAAGGTTATCGGCAGCGTATAAAAGAGAATGGTCGGCAGAAAGTAGCTGTACATCAGCAGCATTTCCGAAAAACTCATCTGTGTCACTTCGGTGATTTTGGCGATACGGACGAACAGGATCAGCGATCCGATGGCGATGATCGGCATGAAAATCGAGAAGAAGAGACCGCTGAAACTTTTGACGAGATAGCCTGAAATGTTACGCATAGAGCATGTTCCACCACTGCAGGAAGGTATCGGAAAAGATGTAGGTGATCCATGTGCCAAGGGCCAGGAAGGGAACGAAGGGAACCATGTGCCCACGGGCGAAAAGAGCCGGCACTATCGCCAGAAGCGCCGACACATAGATGGCGACAAGAACAAGCGGAAAACCCAACATCGCCCCCATGGTGCCCGCGATAATGATGTCGGCTTCACCCAGCGCATCCTTTTTGATGAGAAATTTGACAAAAAGCCCCAGCGCGAAAAAGGAAAAGGCCATGATCGCCGCATCCTTGAATCGGGTCAGCAGCATATGCTGATACCATGAAAAATCTCTCATCTCTCCGAGTGCCCAGTCCCATCCGAAGATGAAAAGGGGCATCAGAAGCGCCAGCCCAAGCGCCATGAAATTCAAAGAATCGGGGACGGCGTAATACTCGAAATCGATGACGGAAAGAGCCAGAAGAAGTGAAAAAACCAGTGCCGTGATGAACCACTCCGCCGTAAGACCCAGTTTCATGGCCAGAACCAGAAAAAGCAGTCCTGTCAGGAGTTCCACCGTCGGGTAGAGTCGGCTGATCGGGCTTTGGCAGTAGGCGCAACGTCCCCTGAGCAGAAGCCATGAAAGCAGAGGGATGTTGTGCCACCATTTCAGGGCGTTGTCGCATACGGGGCAGTGGGAGGGGGGAAAGGCGACATTCTCCCCTTTTGGAATTCGGACGATCAGGACATTCAGAAACGAACCGATGGCCAGTCCGATGAAGAGGGCGAAGAGCAGGGCCATCATATCCCTCCGAAGCGCCGCTGGCGATTTTTGAAATCTTCTATGATCGTGTCAAGCTCGTCGGGTGTGAAATCGGGCCAGAGTGTCGGTGTGAAGAAGAGCTCGGCGTAGGCGGACTGCCAGAGGAGAAAGTTGGAGAGGCGCTGTTCGCCGCCAGTGCGGATCAGAAGATCGACATTGCCGAATCTTGAGCTCTCTATCCGGTTTCCCAGCGAGTCTGTGGTGATCTCCTCTCCTTTTTGGCAGAGTTCTTTCGCGGCGCGCGCGATCTCGTCCTGCGATCCGTAGTTGAGGGCGAGCACCTGGGTCAGTTTTCCGAAATGGCGGGTCCGCTCTTTGAGCCTGGCGATCTCGTTCCGAAGAGCGGAGGAGAAGCGGCCGATATCACCGATCGTCTCGAAACGCACTTCATTGCGGATGTAGGTTTCGGTCTCGTTTTTCAGATAGTTGTTCAAAAGCCGCATCAGAAAATCGACCTCCATTTTCGGGCGTTTCCAGTTTTCGGTACTGAAAGCATAAAGGGTCAGAACCTCGATTTCGGGATGGTTGGAGGCGTAAGTCGTCAGTGTACGGACCACTTCGGCACCCCGTTCGTGCCCTTTGACGCGTCGGAGTCCCCGTTCGGTCGCCCAGCGGCCGTTGCCGTCCATGATAATGGCGATGTGTCGTGCGATATTGCTCATACGTCGGATTACCCTTTGATATCCAGCAATCCGGGCTGCTTCCCGTCCCAAAGGGGGTGAATCTGCTCCTCTTTGCACCGAATTTCGATCCGGTCGAAACCTTCAAGATGCGTCTTTTCTCTCTCCAGCAGTGCCACGCTTTTGGGATAGTAGAGATTAAGGCGGAGGGTGGTGAGATGGTCGGTACGATCTATCACCCCTTCGATGGGACCCAGATTGCTCATTGCTGCATAAAATTCTACACTTTTTTGGTTTAAATCTTTGTTTTTCCCTCTTCTGCGCATCTGAAGAAGCATCTTTCTTCCTTTATCTTCTATCGGAAGCGTCAGGACTCCCTGATGAAAGGAGAGCAGAAGCTGTGTGATATTCTGAAACTGCTCCTTGCTTTGTGCGGAAGAGAGCGTCTGCAGAAGATGATCCCTGATGGTACCGGAAGGATCGGATTTTTTCGAAATTTGTTGAAGAGTCTCAAGTGTGAAACTCTCCATGAATCCTTTTTTCAGAAGCAGAGGTTTGGGATGCAGACGCTTGAGGTGGACTATTCCCTCCCTGCTGTCGGCCATCTCCACCCAATACTCCAAGCCCGGCTCCAGGGGTGTGTCGCTTTTGGTCGTAAACGTGTGCCGACCCATTTCGACCAGGTAGCGGCCGGAAGCCTGTTTTTCAAGAACCCGTATGCCAAGCTGCAAGAGTGCGTTAACCTCGATGGCGGCCATTTTCCCGAGCACCGCCTGGGCGGCTTTGACGGGAGTCATACCATAGATCACCCGCACGCTCCGCTTCGGAGGAAGAAAAAGAGATTTGTGTGGGCTGCTTGGGTCATGGGATGTTTTTCAGCGCCTCCAGTAAAGAGAAGGCGATCTCTGTTTTTTGGGCCCGGGGGATTTCGACGGATTCCTCTTCGGTGACGAGGGTGACCGCGTTGGTGTCGCTGCCGAAGCTGCCGCTGTTTTTGAGAATATTGAGAGCCACGGCATCCACCTTTTTCTCCTCCATCAATTTCCATGCGGCATCGAGAGCGGCGGTTTCGTCCATCTCCGCTTTGAACGCCAGCGTTCTGACACCGCTTCGGTCGAGGCTCTTGAGAATATCGGGATTTTTGACCAAATCGAGCCGCCACGTCTCACCCAGAGCCTCTTTTTTGAGTTTGCCGCTTTGGGGGTAGGCCGGTCGGTAGTCGCTTACGGCCGCCGCCATGAAAAGCCACGGTGTTTTTTGCACCAGGCGGGGCTGGTCGGATTCCGAATGGAAAGAGGGCTTGATCAAAAGCCCTTTTTTGGCGGCACGCAGGGCATCCTGCACATATTCGAGCATCTCCCGGGCGCTTTCGACTCCGATGACATGGACAGGCGGGATGCTGCGGGGCGTTTTCGTCGTGACATAGCAGACGTCGGCGCCGTATGCGTAGAGTGCCGTAACGAGCGCTTCGGCCATCTTGCCGCTCGAAAAATTGGAGAGATAGCGCACTTCGTCGATCTTTTCCATCGTTCCGCCGCCGGTGACGACAACGCGGCGCTGTTTCCAGTAATCGTCTTCGAAAAGGTGCTTCAAAGATGTGGCGAAAATCGTCTCCGGTTCCGCCATGGCACCTTTGCCCACCGTGTTGCAGGCGAGCATTTTGGTCTGGGGTTCGACCGTATCGATGCGGTGGAGTGTCAGCCGTTTCATGTTCGCCACGGTGATCGGATGTTCGATCATGCGGGTATTGGCGGCCGGTGCGAGGAGTATCGTTCCGGGAAAGGCGAGGGCTGTCTGAAGCAGGAGATTGTCGGCTATGCCGGCGCTCATTTTGTTGATCGTGTTGGCGCTGGCGGGGGCGACGATGAAAAGATCGGCCCACTCGCCCAGGCCGATATGGTTGTTGTCGTCGGCCCAGCTCTCCGACGCTTCGTGCAGGACGGGCCGGCCGCTGAGCGCTTCGAAGGTCAGGGGTGAAACGAACCGCTTGGCGGCTTCGGTCATCACGACACGTACATCCGCCCCCGCTTTTACGAAAAGGCGTACAAGATCGCACGTTTTGTAGGCGGCGATGCTGCCGCTGACACCGATCAGGACTTTTTTCCCGTCCAGACGCACCTGTTCGAGCATGGGTTATTTTTTTCCCGTTTTGAAAAAGCGGTGGAAAAAGTTGGCGACCATCTTCTGGGGTGTCCGGGAGATGGCGAGGGAGCCCTCCCGAACATCTTCCGTCACCGTTGTTCCTGCCGCGATAAGGACGTTGTCTTCGATCGTAACGGGGGCTACGAACTGCGTATCACTGCCAACGAAGACATTTTTGCCGATTTTCGTTTTGTATTTTCTCACGCCGTCGTAGTTGCAGGTGATGGTGCCCGCGCCGATGTTTGTCCCTTCGTCGATTTCCGCATCACCAAGATAGCTCAGGTGCCCCGCTTTGACCCCTTTGAGGTGCGATTTTTTCACCTCCACGAAATTGCCAATATGGGTTTTTTCGAGAATGCTGCCGGGTCGGACGCGGGCCATCGGACCACAGCTGGAGTCTTTGATATCGGCGTCCTCGATGACGCTGTGGGATTTGATATGGCTTCGGGTGATGATGCTCTCCCCGTGGATCGTGACGCCGTTGTCAAGGATACAGTCGCCCTCGAATACGGCCCGGCTGTCGATATAGATGGTATGGGGCAGATGCATCGTCACCCCTGCGCGCATCCATTTTTCTCTGATGCGCTCTTGCATGATCTCTTCGGCGTGGGCCAGGTCGTATCGGGAGTTGACCCCTTTGAAAGCCTCCTCCTCGACCCATACCGGCTCGATGTGTCGCCCCTCTTCGCGGGCCAGCCTGACCAGGTCGGTCAGATAGTACTCCGCCTGAGCGTTGTCGTTGGAAAGAAGCGGAAGATACCGGTCGAGTATCTCTTTTTTGAAGATATAGACGCCGGCATTGACCGTTTTGATGCGCTTCTGCTCTTCGCTGCAGTCTTTCTCTTCGACGATTCCCTGCACCTCCCCTTTTTCGACGATGACCCTGCCGTATCCGGAAGGATCGTCAAGATCGAAAACACTCATGACGATATCGGCATCGCTCATGAGAAGCGGTCGGAGCGATTCGGCCGTCACCAGGGGCATGTCGCCGTTGAGGACCAGCACACGATCGTGGAGCATACCGATATTCATGACCGCTCCGCCGGTTCCCGGATAGTTGGCATGGTCTTGAATTTTGAACTTGATCCCTTCGAAACTTTTTTCGATATTTTCCCTCACGCGGTCGGCCTGGTGATAGAGGACGACCGTAATGTCGTCGCTGAGTGCCTGGGCCGCCTTGAGAGTGTAATGGAGCATCGGGAGCCCGCTGATGGGATGCAGAACTTTCGGCAGGTCCGATTTCATGCGTGTGCCCTGACCGGCCGCCAGGATGATCACGGATAAAGACATGGTGCCCTTTCTTGAGAGTGTTGAATTTTAGGTGATTTTAACGCAATTAAGATTAATATATACCAAATTTTCTCAACGATTTTCGGATGGGTCTTTTCGGGTCGCTTTCTGAAACTTTACCTTTATTTCCAATTTGCCGATTTATAGCTGACATTGAAGATAAATTGCGGTGAGAAATGAAAATTTTTCCCATAGAAAACAGGAGTGTCGATGGACTTGGGTAGTGTCATCGGTTTGGTATTGATTCTTGGCCTGCTATTTGGCGCAATGGCCATGGGTGTCGGTGTCGGTGCCTACATCGACATTCCCTCCGTTTTGATCGTCATCGGCGGTTCCATCGGGGCGCTTCTCGTGGCGTTCAAGATGGAGCAGATGAAAAATTTCGTCAAGATTTTCATGATCGCCATCAAACCGCCGCAGGAAAATATACCGGAACTGATCAAAAAACTGGTCGACTATTCGACGCAGGCGCGGCGTGACGGCATCCTCTCTCTCGAAGCGGCCGCCAACAACGAAGAGAACGAGTTTCTGAAGAAGGGGCTTTCGATGGCGGTCGACGGGAACGAACCCGATACGATCCGGGAACTTCTTGAGATCGAAATGGAGCAGACCAGCGAGCGCCACAAGGCCAATGCGGCGATCTTCGACCAGTGGGCGGGCCTTGCCGGGGCGATGGGGATGATCGGAACGCTGATCGGCCTGGTCGCGATGCTTCTGAACATGTCCGACCCCAGTGCCATCGGACCCTCGATGGCGGTCGCGTTGCTCACGACGATGTACGGGGCGATGATCGGCAACATTTTCGGAACGCCGATCGCCAATATCCTCAATATCCGCGACGCCGACGAAAATCTGGTCAAAACAATCATCCTGGAGGGCATCATGTCGATCCAGGCGGGCGACAATCCCCGCACACTCGAAGCGAAACTCCTCTCGTTCCTTCCGCCGAACGAACGGGTCAGCCAGTTTGAATAGGGCGGCGTAGATGGCCAAGCAGAAGTGTCCGGAATGTCCCAAATGTCTACCGGGATGGCTGGCGGCATTCGGCGACCTGATGAGTCTGCTGCTTTGTTTCTTCGTACTCCTTCTGTCGATGTCGACGATGGATGCCAAGAAACTGGAAGAGGCGGTGGGATCGCTTGCGGGCGCTCTGAGTGTCCTGGAGGGAGGAGAACGCTCCGAATTGCAGGAGCGGCGCATGGAGAGCGGTACCGGCGGTGGCGCGGCGGCGACGACGCCGACGGAGATCGAAACGGCGCAGCAGTCGCAGTCGCAACTTGCCCAACAGATCAGTCAGATGTGGATGCAGATGGTTTCACTCAAAAACGAGATGAACGAAATCATGATGAGCCAGGGGGCCACGCCTGTGGCACTCGAAGAGTCGGAGAAAGGGTTTTTGCTCCGTCTTCCGGCCGAACTTCTCTTCAAACCGGACGAAGCGAAAATCGACAATATGGATGCGATTCTTTTCATCAAAAGGATTGCGATGATCATCGACAAACTCCCCAACACGCTGCAGGTCAATGTACAGGGACACACCGACAACTCCAAGCCGGGGCCTGCGAGTCCCTACCGTGACAACTGGGAACTCTCTTCCGCCCGTGCCGTTTCCGTCGTCGAAGAACTGATCAAAGACGGTGTCGACCCCAAACGCCTCTCCGCATGCGGCAACGCCGAGTTCAAACCGATCGCCACCAATGCCACACCCGAAGGTCGTGCAAAGAACAGGCGGGTCGATCTCTACTTCTTCTCGAACGAGCCCGAACTGGAAGGAAAAGCGAGACAATCGATACTTGATGCCGGATTGAAGCCCGAATAGGCTAAAATATCCCCATGAGTTTGATGCGTAAACTGTTTTTGGCAGGACTGCCTTTTCTTCTGCTCCCGCTTTTTGGTGCGGTCGACATCCCGACGGTGAATCTCTCGCTGAGTGCGCCCGCCGAACCCAAAGACCTCGTCAATACCCTGAATATCGTCATCGTTCTGACGCTGCTGGTTCTGGCGCCCTCGCTGATACTGGTGATGACCAGTTTTTTGCGTCTCATCGTCGTTTTCGCCTTTCTCCGTCAGGCGCTAGGGACCCAGCAGACGCCTCCGACCCAGCTGCTGGTCTCTTTGGCGCTGGTCCTGACGCTTTTCATCATGGAGCCGATGGGAAAGGAGGCCTACGACAAAGGGATCAAACCCTACATGGACAAAAAGATAGGCTATGAGGTGGCATTCGACAACGCCGTACGTCCTTTCAAACATTTCATGCTGAGAAATACAAGAGAGTCGGACCTGGCGCTCTTCTACCGCATACGCAAGCTCCCCAATCCGGCGACCGAAGAGGATGTGACCCTTCCGGTTCTGCTGCCGGCTTTCATGATCAGTGAACTCAAAACCGCATTCGAGATCGGATTTTTGATTTTTCTTCCTTTTCTTGTCGTCGACATGGTCGTCAGTTCCGTGCTGATGAGTATGGGTATGATGATGCTTCCGCCGGTCATGATTTCTCTTCCTTTCAAAATCCTGATATTCGTGCTGGTGGATGGCTGGCACCTGCTTGTTGGCAATCTTGTGGAGAGCTTTAAGTAGCGGCCAAGGAACGGGAAACGGTGAAGAGGGAATGGAGTGGCGATATGATTTGTAGACATTTCGGAGCGTGCGGAAGCTGTACGCTCTATGACAAACCCTATCCGGCCCAGGTGGCGCAGAAGATGGCGAGGCTCAGCACGATGCTCTCCCCATTCTACCAGGGAAGTATTGTCCCCTTTCCATCCCCTCGAAGCCACTATCGCGCCCGGGCGGAGTACAAGATTTTCCATGACGAGACAGGTTGCCACTACAGCATGCGGCATCTGGACAAAAAGCGGTTCGTGATTCTCGAGATGTGCCCCATGGTCCTCGAGCCTGTCGAAAAGCGGATGTGGCCCCTGATGGAAGCCGTCAACGGCGATGAAATCCTTTCGCACAGGCTTTTCGGCATCGAATTTCTGGCGGCGACCACCGGCGATGTGCTGGTGACGATGCTTTATCACCGCAGGCTCGACGAGGCGTGGGAGGCGGCGGCGAAGGCCGTGCAGAAAAGATTGGGTGTGCAAATCATCGGACGCAGCCGAAAGCAGAAGAGGGCTTTGGGAGAGGAGTATGTGACCGAAGCACTGGAAATTGAGGGTAAACTCTTTCAATACCGCCACTATGAGCAGAGTTTCACCCAGCCCAATCCCTTCGTCAACCGGCAGATGATCGCCTGGGCGATGACGCAGGCCGCGAGATACGGAAAAGGGGATTTCTGCGAACTCTATGCGGGGGCGGGCAACTTCACGATTCCGTTGGCGACCTTGTTTGAGAAAGTGATCGCTACCGAAATCTCAAAACGCTCCATCAAGGCGGCAAAGGAGAATTGCGAACTCAACGGGGTGTCGAATATCGCATTCGTACGAATGAGCAGCGAAGAGTTCACCGAAGCGTTGGAGGGCAAGCGGGCTTTCAACCGTTTGAAAGATGTGGATCTAGGAAATTACGATATCGGCACCATCCTGGTCGATCCGCCGCGGGCCGGTCTGGACGAAGGCACGCGGAACCTGATCGCCCGTTTCGATACGATTCTGTATATTTCATGCAATCCCGAAACCCTATGCCGCGATCTGGAGACCCTGGGCAGAAGCCATCGCATTATGGACGCCGCCCTTTTTGATCAGTTTCCCTATACGGCTCATATGGAAGCGGGTGTCGTTCTTGTAAGAAGGTAGCGGGAAGATGGCACTAAAGCCGTTTTGGCCCTATGCTTCGCAGCGGGACCACTCGATGGGTGGATGGCCCGCTGCCCGTTTTTAAAGAAAGGCGCTCCAGGCCTGTTTCAGAAGCGCGATATTTTCCGGCGTGGCGTACTGCTTGACGTAGTTGAGAATCACCGGAGCGAACTGGCCTACCATGCCGCTGTCCATTCCGAGCGCCTTGAAAGTGCTTCCGACCATGTCGTTTCCGCCCATCATCTGAGCCGCACCGTTGACGAGCCCCTCGTTTCCCTGAACGATCGAGGAGAGTCCGGGCACACTTTTGAGGAGTTCGGCATAGTTGGTTTTGGGCATGCTCTGCGCGGCGACGTTCATCAGTGCGGCGGTCCCTCCTGCCGCCTGCTTCGGTGTGACGCCCAGCGATCCGGTCAGAGCCGAAAGCAGGCCGCTGCTTTGATTGGTTGTCGAAGATTCGGTCTGTTGCGACGATCCTGTCAGGCTGCCCACCTGCTTCATCGCGTCGTCGAACATGCCTGCCTGAAGCGAAAGTCCTGCACCCAGCAGTGCAATGAGAGCCATTTTTTTATACATGGGGTATCCTCCTTTTGAATGGTTGCTAACTTACTGCCCTCCCGCCGGCAGCCCGGCGGGAATCCAGCTGTGTATCAATCCCCCCTCGAGATTGTATACGTTTTCGTAACCGTTTTTGGCCAGTTTGTTGGCGGCGAAAACGGAACGGTTGCCACTGTGGCAGATGACGACGATCGGCTTTTGCAGATCGCCTTTCGTCAGGTTTTTTACATCGGAAAGAAAGTTTTTGTTCTCATCCATCATAGGACGATAGGTCTTTTTGACATGGATCGCCTCTTTTTTCTTCTTTTCGAGATCGGCTACTTTGATTCGTGTTTCAAGATCGGGCAGATCGATTCGGACGAAAAAGACCGGGATATTGACGGCACCCACCGCATGTCCCGTGTAAAGGAATTCCACAGGATCGCGCACATCGATAAGCAGCGCTCCCTCTTTTTGGATCATTTCGATCGCCTCTTTGGCGCTTATGTCGTCGGCATATTCCATCTCCTCGGCAAAAAGCGTTGTCGAAAGAAGAAAAAACATGAGAAAGAGGAGTCTCTTCATCCCTGTCCTTTGATGAAAATGTGTGAAATTGTATCATAAATGTTGTGAATCGATTGTGAGTAGGAAGGAAACCTGGAAAGAGTGTGAAGATGATGAAATGAAAATGATTATCAAGACGATTGACATTTGAAACGGTTTTGATCTATAATTAGCCCACAACAGTTTCCAAGGGGGAGAGGATGAAGCCGATTACGGCATGTAAAATCGGATGCGAAGGAGTGATCGTGCGCATCCGGGCGAAAGAGCCGATAAAAGGGAGACTCTTTTCTCTCGGTCTGGCCAAGGGGAGCCATGTGAAGATTCTCGACCATACCCTGGCGAAGCAGACATGGGAAATCGAGAGCGACGGCACGAAGATTGCACTGCGGGAAGAGGAAGCCGCATCGATCTTCATCGACGAGAAAGGGTGTGCGGCGTGAAAAAGATCAGAGTCGCGCTTGCCGGTCAGCCCAATGTCGGCAAATCCTCCATTATCAACTCCATCACGGGGGCGAGACTCCATGTCGGCAACTTTTCGGGCGTGACGGTCGAGAAGAAAGAGGTCTTTATCGAACGGGGCGGCTACGAGATCGAGATCATCGACCTGCCGGGTATCTACTCTCTCAATGCCTACACCCCGGAAGAGCATGTGGCGAAAAGGTATCTTTACGAAGAGGATTACGATCTGATCGTCAATGTCGTCGATGCCAACACCCTTTCGCGCAATCTCATCTTCACGATGCAGTTGATGGATATGCAGAAGAAGATGATTCTGGTTGTCAACATGATCGACGAAGTGGAGAAACAGGGCGGCAGAGTCGATAAAGCCAAACTCGAAGAGCTTCTGGGCATTCCCGTCATTCTGACATCGGCCAAGGAACACAGAGGTGTCGACGAGATCGTCGACCAGATCATCGCGACCTACGAAAGCGACAAACCGAAAAACAAACTCTACTACGACCAGCGAATCGAAGAGCAGATCGACCGGATCGTCAAAGTCCTGCACAAGTCTCCCCATTTCAAAGATCCCGAATATTCCCGTTTCATCGCTTTAAGGCTTCTGGACAGGGATGAGTATATCTACAAAATCATCCACGACCTTCCCATCTTTATCGAACTGCACGAACTGCTCGGGAAGATCTACCGGGAGCTGGAACTGGAGTACGACGAGGAGAGTACGAGCGACATACTCAGTGACGAACGCTACGCTCTTTCAAAAGCGCTTGTCATGGAGGCGCTCAAGAAGCCACAGGTGAGGGTGAGTCTGACCGACCGGCTCGACAGGCTGCTGATCCATCCCGTTTTCGGCCTTCCGATTTTTCTCTTTTTTATGTGGCTGCTCTTTCAGCTGACCTTCGAAGTGGGATCGATTCCGATGGATCTGATCGATGCCGCCTTTACGGAGATCTCCAACGTCATCAAGGCGACGCTGCCCGATGGGGCGGTCCAGTCGGTATTGGCAGATGGTGTGGTCCCCGCCGTCGGCTCCATTATCATGTTTTTGCCCAACATTCTGATTCTTTTTCTGGGAATCAATCTGCTCGAACAGACAGGTTATATGGCAAGGACCGCCTTTTTGCTGGACGGTTTCATGAAAAAGTTCGGTCTGCAGGGCAAAGCCTTCATTCCCCTGGTAAGCGGTTTCGGATGTACGGTACCTGCTTACATGGCTGCCAGAACACTCAAGAACCCGACCGACCGGATTATCACGATGCTGGTCCTCGGTTTCATGAGCTGCTCGGCCCGCCTGCCTGTCTACGTTCTGCTCATCGGCGCCTTTTTCCCGACCGCCCATGCGGGGAACATTCTTTTCATCATCTATCTCAGCGGCGCCATATTGGGTCTTGTCGTCGCGAAAATATTGCGATCCGTGCTTTTCAAAGGCGAGCCGGAGCCTTTCGTCATGGAGATGCCCCCGTATCGTTTTCCTTCGATGAAGGCACTGGGGATGGAGCTTTGGATCAAAGCCAGGCTTTTCATCAAAAAGGCGGGCACCTTCATCGCCGGTGCATCGATGATCATCTGGTTTCTGAGCAGCTACCCGCACAGCGGCTCGATCGAACAGGCGTATGCGAAGAGGATCGAGGCCGCGCAGAGTGCGCAGATAAAGCGGCAATTGCAAAACGAAATGGTCTCCAAGGAGCTCGAACACAGCTATCTGGGCCGGATTGGAAAAGAGCTCGAACCGCTCTTCGCGCCACTGGGATTTGATTGGCGGATGTCCGTCGCCACTGTTGCCGGACTCGCTGCTAAAGAGGTCGTCGTCTCAACCCTGGCGACGCTTTATGCCGTTGGAGATGCCGACGAGCGCAGCAACACCCTTATCCAGCGCCTGCGGGAAAACGTTACCTTCAAAGCGGCGATCGCGATGATCATCATTATCATGATTTACTCTCCCTGCGTCGCAGCCATGAGTACTTTCTGGGCCGAAGTACCGCAATGGGTATGGAGGGGATTTTATCTCATCTATCCAAACGTACTGGCGTGGCTGATGGCGTTTGGCATCTATCGGATACTGGGCCTGATGGGGTATTGAACGGATGACGGGCTGTTTGATGACGCTGGTCCCCTTTTTCGAGGGAAGGCCCGATTATCGCGATTTTCTCGAAGAGAGACTGAAGGAGATTTTCGGACTGCCGGTTCGGTGGCATGCGCCGCTGAATCTGCCTGGTGAGAGTTACGATGGAAGCAGGGGGCAGTTCCGTGCCGCTACGCTGCTTGCGGCAGCCTGCGCGAGCCGAAGCGAAGAGGGTGAAATCGTGCTAGGTATAACCGACCGGGACATCTACGAAGGCCATCTAAACTTCGTTTTCGGCCTCGCCACCTCTTTGTACCGGTGTGCCGTCATTTCGACGGCGCGACTCTCGAACAGCTTCTATGACCTTCCGCCCGACAATACGCTCTATCTCAGGCGCATCGTCACCGAAGCGGTGCATGAAATAGGGCATACCCTCGGCCTCGATCACTGCCCCGACCCGCACTGTGTGATGCATTTTTCCAATTCCCTGGCCGACACCGACAGAAAGGGGTACCGTTTCTGCCCGGTCTGCCGCGAGCGTGTCGACGCCGCGCTGCTTCGCTGTCGCAAAGATCAATGATTTTTCATGAAGAACGCCCGTTTGAAACTTTCGAGTCCGCTCATCAGCCAGATGGTCGCTCTCTGGTTGAAAATCTCGCTTTTAATCGCCGACACTTTCGCCCTGGCAGCGGCCAGATCGGCGATTGAACGGCTCAACTCGTCGGCGCTGGCCAGCTGGTTTTCAAAACGGCCCAGAGTGAGTCTGTAGTACTCCTCCTGCGCCTTCGTCTCCATCCGGGCACTGGTCAGCTTCGACTGCAGGGCGGCCAGGTTCAAAAAGGCATTGTTCAGCTCCATCCTCACGCGCTTTTGATAATCGTTGAGCGCCAGCTTCGCTGCGAGGATCTTTCGGCGCATCGCTTCGACACGTTTTTCATCACCAAAGCCGCTGAAGAGGTTCCACTGCATCGAAGCGCCCACATAACTCTGATCGGCGTTGGTGTAGCCGTCTCCGTTGAGTTCGAGGGTGTCGCCGTGTTTTTTCAAAGCGGCCGCTACACCGACGGTAGGATAGTAACGGCTTTTGGCCAGTTTCTCCATCGATTCATCGATCTTCAGCGAGGTTTTCAGTGCGCGGATATCTTCCCGCGACGCAAGGGCCGTTTGAATGAGTTGCTCTTTATTGAGGGGATTTCCACCCGTTTCAAGGGTGTCGATGGAATCGACGGGGCGATCGATGAGATAGGAGAGCCGGTTCATCAGTTGTGATTTTCGATTCTTCGTCTCGGTGATGTCGGCGTCGATGGCGAATTTTCTGGCTTCGATATTATACAGGTCCGCAGGCGGAAGCAGACCGTTATCATAAAGGCCTTTGGCCTTTTTGTAGGCCTCTTCGATAGCCATTTGCGCTTTTTCCTTGGCGTCGAGAATTTTTTCGGTCGCATAGATGGCCGTATAAAGCCGGGTCGCCTGCAGGTAGAGATTGCGTTTTAAATCGTCGCGTTTCAATGCCGTCAATGCGTGTTCGAATGCCGCTTTGTCGATCGCCGCTGTGACGGCGAAGCCTGTAAAAAGCGGGTAGGAGAGGGTCAGATCGCCTCGCCATTGTGATTTGGTCGCCATTGGGATCGCTCCTGTGCTCTGACCGGGAAAGGAGGGAAAGTGAAGGTACATGACCGGATCGTCTTTCAGGTGGACCGCTTCAAGATGCGCATCGAGTGAAGGGAGGTTTTTCCCTTTCGAAGCCTCGGCCTGCAATCCTGCCGCCAAGACGAGTTCGTCGGCGCTTTTGAGTGCCAGGGCGTTGTCGACATCGGCAATGATCTGCCGATAGGTTTGGGCATGAACGACAGGGGTGATGAAAGCAAGATACAGGAGAGTGGCAACGAAAGATTTGTGAAGCGCCCCCCCAATCGTTGCCAGTGACGAGTGACCGATAACTCTCATACTGCCTCCTTTCTAAATGGGTTTTTGACAAAGAGCAGCACGACGAAGAGCGATCCGAGGATCCCCCAGTAGCCTGCGTGCATGAAAGTGTTGTAAAAACCGTAGTTGTAGCTCATGAAAGCTTCATAGTTGCCGAAAATCGCCTCGATTTGTGCCATGGAAACGCCGAAGGCATCCTGCATGTTTTGCAGAAAATCGTGAAGGAATTCGACATTTTGCTGCTCCTGCATCCGTAAAAAATGCATATTTTTGAAATACTCCATATTGTTGGTGGCCAGCGCCGTGCCGAAACTGCCGCCGACAAAGCGGAAATAGTCCATCAGCACAATCGCCAGTTCCCCTTTGTGTGCCGGGGCATTCTGGAGCACCATCACCGTGACCGGGGCGAAGAAAAGCCCCATGCCGATACCGAAGGGAATGGTCAGCAGCATCGCCTGATACAGGGGTGTGTAGTAGTTGAGCGTCGGAAGAAAAAGCATCGATGTGGTCACATAGAAGAGCGTTGCGATCGCCACTGTCTTTTTCGCGCCTATCCTGTCGGCCACCATTCCGGCGATGGGTGAAAAGAATCCGATGAAGACGGCGAAAGCGAAGACGGCGATACCGGCATCGAGCGTAGGGAGCATTTTGATGTGCTCATAATAGACTGGCAGCAGATAAAAGTACTGGTACATCGAAAAGCCGAGAATGAAAAAATAGATCATCATGCCGTTGGCGAAAGCGGAGTTTTTGAAGAGAGAAAAGTCGATGAGTCTCTCTTTGGAATTGATTTCGCTGAGTGCGTAGAGTGCGAATCCTATCAGAGTGCAAAAAAGAAGCACACTGATTTCGATGGAGTTGAACCATCCCAGCTGCTGACCACGGCTGAGCATGATAAGCAGAGCGATTGTCGCAAAAGAGAGGAGAACGAAACTGACGAAATTGAAGCGGAGTCTTTGGAACATCGACTCTTTCGGGAGGTAGATGAGGCCTGCGAGCACCAGCAGCAGTCCCACCGGCACATTGATAAAAAAGACCATACGCCAGTTGTAGTATTCGGTCAGATACCCGCCGATGGTAGGCCCCAGTGCCGGGGCGAAACTGACACCAAGACCGAAAATTCCCATGGCGAGTCCCTGCTTTTGAGGCGGGAAGTAGCTGAAGATCATGATATGGCTGGTCACCATTATAAGTGCTTCACCGATCCCCTGGATGATACGGAAAATGATGATCTCTTCGAGAGAATCGGAGATGCCGCAGAAAAAGGAAGCGGCGGTAAAGAGTGCCACACCCCCCAGAAATATCGCTTTGGCGCCGAAACGTTTGATGAGGTATTCCGTGATCAAAAGGGCGATCGCCGCGGCGACCATATAGCTGGTGATGATCCACTGAACCCCGTACATGTCTGTCGCCAGCGGTCCGGTGAGTTTGGGAACGATGACATCTACGACTGTCGTATCCAAAATCGCCATAAACGCGCCGGTCATGACGATAATGGAAAAGATCGCCCGTTCGGCGGATGTGATCTCCCAGGGTTTCTTGCCTTCTTCCAGGGTCGTGTCTTCGGCCGGCAGTGCCATATCAATCTCTCTCTATCGCGACGGTAGCGCCCATGCCGGAGCGGAGCCCGTCACTATTTTCAAGTCTGATGCGAACATTGAAGCGCTGGTCGAGTTTGGTAAATTCGCCGCTGGCGATATCTCTTGGAACGAGACTGAAGGTCGAAGCGGAGGTCGGGGCGATGGATTCAACCGTCCCATCGATCTTTTTTCCTTCGATGGCGTCGACGGTGATCTCGACACGGTTGCCCGGTTTGACGCCTTTCATCTTCTTTTCAGAAAGAAGCACCTCGCAGTAGAGCGCCCGGGGATCCGTGACGGCGTAGACGGGGGTGCCTTTTTTGACCACTTTGGGAGCGTCGAAAAATTTTTTGGCGACGATTCCGTCAAAGGGTGCGTAGAGTTCGGTGTAGGTGATTTTGTGCATCACGTCTTCGACGGCGGAGCGCAGCGCCTCGCGCTCCTCTTCCATCGCCGTGATCTTTTTGGAGAGTTCGGCGATCTGTTTTTCATTGACTTTGGAGAGTTTCAGACCATTTTGTGCCTTTTTCAGGTTCTCTTTCAGTGCCTCCAATTCTTTTTCCATCGCTTCGATATTTTTATGAAGGGCGTCCCGTTCCGTTTTGACGGTTTCGTACTTTTCGCTTTCAATAAGCCGTTTGGCCAGCAAATCGGCAAAGCGTGCTTCATCTTTTT